>NZ_JBNHEP010000283.1:0-821 GCF_050015995.1 Dapis brunnea BLCC-M229
GATTGCCAGAGACCTTTGGTATAGGGGTAAGGCTTCTGTGTACTTCCCTTGGTCTCGGTACAGTGCTGCCAGGTTGTTGAGGCTAGAGGCAACCAATCGATGGTCAGCTCCTAATGCTTTCTCTGCGATGGCCAGAGACCTTTGGTGTAGAGGTAAGGCTTGGCTGTAGTTGCCTTGCTCTTGGTACAGTGCTGCCAGGTTGTTGAGGCTGGTAGCTACGTCTGGATGGTTTGCTCCTAATGCTTTCTCTGTGATGGCCAGAGACCTTTGGTGTAGAGGTAAGGCTTCTGTATACTTCCCTTGGTCTCGGTACAGTGCTGCCAGATTGTTGAGGCTGGTTGCAACGTCTGGATGGTCAGTTCCTAACACTTTCTCTGTGATTGCCAGAGACCTTTGGTATAGGGGTAAGGCTTTTGTATACTTCCCTTGGTAATGATGCTGTAGACCTAAAAAATTAATAACTGCTACAGCAACAGTGGTTTCAGAACCACCTGCATTTTCTAAAATAACTAAGGCACGTTCTAATAGTGGTATAGCTTCACTATGTTTGCCCTGTTTTGACAACTCCACTGCCTGTTGAAAAAGTCGCTTAAATTCCTCCTCTTTCCCAGACTGTTGCGCTACCACAGCAGGCTTAATTTCCCCCACTACTGGTTTAGCCATCCCCACGGTTAACCCGCAGATACCAGTAAACGTAGCTCCCCACACCAGAGAATATTTAATTATTGCCTTCATAAAATTCACCCCATTAGCACACCTACTTAATTATATATCCGTAGAACTAACCAGTTATGCAGTTTACTTAATTTAACTCCTCTGTC
>NZ_JBNHEP010000283.1:921-5354 GCF_050015995.1 Dapis brunnea BLCC-M229
ATTGCGAGGCGGCACTAAACAAGTTAAACTTTTGGGAAAATCCTTAATACTCCCCAAAGCAATCTCTATTTGAGGAGATTGCCACGGGGGGGAATAATGACCAAACCAGGAATCTAATTCTTTCCCACCCCCCTCGCAATGACAATAGCAACTTGTCATTGCGAGGCGGCACTAAACAAGTTAAACTTTTGGGAAAATCCTTAATACTCCCCGAAGCAATCTCTATTTGCTAAGGAGGCAAATTTTCATCAAGCAAATATTTAATTGCCATTATTTAGACGCACCCTCAACTTGAGTTAGACGTTCCAACTTCCACCTCAGTACCTTCGCTACAAAAGGTGGAGGATGGCGATCGAATTCAGCTTGAGCTTTATTCGTATAGTCCAACCAATTATCTAAATATTGTCCTATGGCTTCGCGATCGCGCAAATAATACAAAATTGTGGCATAAACTTGCTCTAAGCTAAGAGTATTAAATAGTTCGGCAATTTCTTCTGCCGTCTTATTGTTAACAACGTATTCGTAAAGAATATTCTCAATACCGATCCGCGTTCCTTTAACTCGAATATCCTCCGGTGTCAGAAACTCAAAATAATCTTCTAATTGCATTTGTTAGTCCTTGTCTAAATTTGCCCAAAATCCGACAACTGTTCAAAACTTCTGTTAAAGGGCGAATGGCCATTCGCCCCTACAATATCTAATTACACCAATCCTAGCGGAATTAATAAATATAATAGGTTAAGATGCCTGTGTTACTACTAATATACTGAATGCTGATAGCTGAATGCTTAAAAGCTATAAAACTTCATCATAAATATCAGCCATTGTTAAAGTTAATCCCACTGAATTTAACTCTAAATAATCTTCTTTACCTAAACTTTTCCTAGACCAATAACCAACTTTTGACGGACTATAAATTTCTACTTTCATTTCTGTTTGAGAAACCAATACATACTCTTGCAAACTTGCTAAACTTTGGTAATTCAAACGTTTTTCTCGTCTGTCTAAATCTTGGGTAGAAGGGGAAAGTACCTCAACAATTAAACAAGGAAAACTCTTGTAATATTTTTCCGTATCTTGGGGGTCACAAGTTACCATCACATCCGGATAATAAAAAATATCCGAGCTATTTTCCGCAATGGCAATTTTAACCTTCATCTCTGCAATAAAAGTTTTACATCCGCTTTCCCGTAGATGAAAGCGTAAAAGACTAGCAATATTTAAAGCAATGCGGTTATGTTCTTCACTACCGCCAGACATAGCGAATATTTGACCACCAAGATATTCATGGCGAATAGGACTAATTTTTTCCCCTTCCAGATAATCTGTGGTTGAAATAAATGCAGTAGCTAATTCCATAGTTATTAGTTCTTCACTTTTATATGGATAATTATATCTAAATAAAATATTGTGAGTCGAGTAGTCCGGTTGATTTGTTTCCATCAAATATTTATGGTCTGTCCTGATCCAGCAGACTTCTTCAAGAATAAATTGTATTAGTTCTATAATATTCAGGCGATCGCTAACTTTTGATGGAAGTCTTATAGCACTAGGCATTATGGTTAGTACACTTATAAATACTCAAACTCAGTCAGGGATTATTTTTAACTTTTGACTTTTGAGTTTTGACTTGTGTGTAGCGCTATATTCCATCGCGTCTAGGGAGGGTGATATTGGTCACAAAAATTGCTTATGTACTTCACTTTGTGGTGGTAGAATAACTCACTCTCCTAATATCGAAAAATCACTCTCGACTTCAACTATAAGTCACCACTATAAAGAAAAAAACGAAAGATAATTAAAGTATAGAGTTCAAGGTAAGTCCCATGCTTCAAGTTAAATTACTCCCTGGTGCAATCAATGAAATAATGGCCTCTGTTGCTGACAATTCTTCTCTCACTCAATTAGACCGTTATGGCCTTATGGCTGCTATGTTAGATGATTCTATAAGTGAAGAGGATCGTTGCAGCGTTGATAGATTGTTGCGTTCTGTTGTTAAAGGACGGGTGCAGTTAAGATAAATTTTTGTCTTTCTCCCTTTGTCCAACTTCTGAACTAGACATCATATAAATTCAGAAAAAGTTTAAAAAAAATCATAAATTAGTATTGGCAAAATTACGGATTTCTATCCATTCTTTATCTGATAAAGGTTCAGTAATTAGTATTGGCAAAATTATGGATTTCTATCCATTCTTTATCTGATAAAGGTTCAGTAATTAACTGAATTTTAAAACATTCACTAGCTGCTATAATTAACGCTTCAATAATCTGATTAATCAAACCTTCTCCCCTATCATTTGCAGATAAAAAAGATGTAGAAATATCAGAAACGACCGGGGATGGTTGAGAGTTAAAAACATAACTAAAAAACTCAACATCAGGTGCTAAAATCATAGAACCATGTTGTAATATTGCTCCTTTTTTTCTCAATTGCGCACTACCGATTAATTTTTTCCCATTAGGTAAGATTAAATCTGCACCTGTAGAAGTTCCAAAACAGTTTGGGTTGTTAATATAGCCTCTTCCCGCACTGCCATAAACTAAGTCAACGCCGAGCGATCGCCACCCCTGGATTAAAAATTCACAAATAGCTTGATAAGACTCTATGCGACTGCCACTAAAACCAGAAGTTATTAGACTATAAGTTAAATCTCCCTGATGCAAAACAGCTCTCCCACCAGTAGGACGACGCACAATATCTACAGATGTGCCTTGCCAAGTTAAGTTTTGCCAATATTCGGGATAGCGTTTTTGATGATAACCGAGAGAAATGGCGACTGGTTGCCAGGTGTAAAAGCGGAGAGTCGGTGGAATTTTTCCTTGGAGATGTTGGTTTAGCAACCATTCATCTATTGCCATTTGTAATTTTCCGGTTGTTTTGAGTAGGGGAATAAGTCGCCAAAACATAATGATTACGAATTTAGTTTCTGTAATTCTCGATCTTCTCAATAGACTACTCTTAATTGAGGCATCATAGAAAGTCAATAATCTGAAAAATTACTATCAACTAATAATTAATTATTACCTCTTATTAAAAAAAAGAGGATTGATTCAGAGGAACTTGTTTTCTTTTTTCTCCTTTAAAGAAGAGGCTTTAAACCTTAATTTTTCGGTAAAAGTTTATATATAATCAATTTTTGAGGAAATTTTTGGGTGAAAATCCTCAGCTTCCCTCAATAGTAAGGATGGCGGAAAGGTAATATATTTCGCTATACTAGATAACTGAGTTGGGAAATTCCTTCCCTCACAATATACCTAATAAATTGGTTGATTTTTTATTTTTATGAAGAACCTACTAAAAATTCTGCCTTGGTTAGTTATTGCTAGTTTTGCTTGGTCTCTTGGTTTTTTTTACAACGTTTATTTTGGCGGTCTAATTGGTCGGTTACGGGGAATGTACTATAATAAGGTCGCACTAGCTGGTGAGTTGGAGGATTCAAAAAGACTAATAATTGTTGGTGGATCGGGAGCGCACTACACTGTTAATTCTCAGCTAATGGGGGAAAAACTTGGTATCCCTGTATTTAACTTTGGCTTGGATGGTAATTTGGGTCTAAATGTAATCTTTCCAACTATTTTGGAGCAAGTTCGTCCAGGAGATATTGTGTTGATAATTCCTGAATACTTAATGCTCTTAGATGAGGATGGAATAGGCGATCGCTCTACTTACTTTGGGTTCGCTATTGGAAAACCAGGATTAGGAGGAATTCCACCTAAGAAGTTTGGCCAAGATACTTTCGGTTTAGGTGTGCCTAGTCTTAGAAGCTTGACAAAATCTACTATAGACATAGTAAAGAAGGCAGAAGATCCAGACTATGTTCCAGACTACTATGCCGATCCAATTACAGACTGGGGCGATCCAACGAAAACATGGGAGCGCAAAAGTAAGTGGTGGGAAATGGCAGTTAAGAAACCCATTACTCCTCATTCAATTGCACGAATTAAACAATTTCGAGAGGAGTTGGAGGCTAAAGAAGCAACTTTGCTCATCTCATTACCTTTGATTTATGGTAGTACAGATGAAAAAACTATGAAGAATGTTAAGAAAACTGCTGAAGAATTAAGCAAAATTGCTCCTACAATTTATGACAAAGAATCATTAAATTTGTGGACTGACTCCAATTTATTTGCTGATACTCACTACCACCTTAAAGAAGAAGCACGGGTTATGCGTTCAAAAGAATTAATTGAACAACTGCAACCTATTATAAATCAATAGATAACTAATAGACATCTCCAGAAAAGAGGGAGTAGGGAGTAGGGAATAGGGAGTAGGGGAAAATAATTGACGGTTTCTGCGTATGGGATTGATTTAATTTTTTATTTGTAGAGATGTCTAATAGAGATCTCCACAAAAGAATTTAGAGATATTCTATACAACCTTCCTACAAGGGTTTTACAAAAGGAATATTTAATTTCTGTTCTGGAGATGT
>NZ_JBNHEP010000283.1:5454-15751 GCF_050015995.1 Dapis brunnea BLCC-M229
AACCTTCCTACAAGGGTTTTACAAAAGGAATATTTAATTTCTGTTCTGGAGATGTTTAAGACCATTTCTCAAAAACTTTTCTAAATTTTATTGATTAGGGGAGTAGTAGAGAGGTTGCATGCAACGTCCGAGAACGAGAAGTAAACATAAAAATAATTAATACGCTCCTGGCAAATAATTATCAAAAAAGTTCCATGTGCCCTTTTTAATTACTTAATAATTGAAGAGTCGTCTAAGTAGAGCATTAGTTTTGGGAATTAGTATAATACCAAGCGTGATAAATGTTTGCTACAAATATCTAGGATAATTTTTAGGAGTCAGGAGTCAGGAGCCAGTCGGTAGAATGAATGGTTTCAATACCATTTTTTAGTTCGTAAATCATCTTTTTGATCAAATCGGCATTTGCTCTAAAATCTTTTTATCGCTCTTACTATTCGTAACATTATTTTTTAAAAATGGTATAAGACCAAATTTTAAAAAAAATTTTACAAATAATTTAGGGTCTGAAGAAGGAAGAGGGAAGAAGGAAAAAGGTAAGAAAGAAGGAAGGAAAATGATAAATTTTTTCCCTCCAAATCGAGAACTTTGTACAAAAAATCAGCAGTTCTAATCAGAGCTATCTTGATTTGTAGCAAACATTTATCATGCCTGGTATAATTCCAAATTTAAACAAGATAGTTAAAGTAAAATAACTTGCAAAACTATTAAAAGATTTCCTTTCCTCCTAGGAAAAAAAACTTTGTAGGAATATTTTTTTCAACTTGCTTAATAAACATAGCGGTGAAAAAGAATGTAGAGATATTCCATAGAACATCTCTGCAATAGTTGGTGTAAAAAGCTTCTTAATGTCTCTAGATATCTTTTATTTATTGCCCAAACTCTTCAGCTAAAGGCTCATCATTTTCATCAGCAAGATTCGCAACAATAGTAATTGCCCGCGAAATTTCTCCTGGAGATAATTCAGCCACAGTACGAGTTGCCACAACTACAATTTGATTGTCCACAATAGCAAAATGAGATTCCATTGTTGATAACCAATTCATTTGTAATAACCTACGCATCAACTCTGGTTCATTTGTTGCTGGTAACTTCAATACATAAGACCAAACTGTTAAAGTATCATCATCAGTTTCTCCAGTCAGTCTTACATATACATCCACAGTGCCATATTTAAACTTCCACAAATGGCCTGCTTCATTTTGAGCTACCATTACCTTTTGTTCTTCTGCCATACTGGCAATGACAGTCTCAATCTCTTCTATATAGCTAAGACTGGTTTCATCTTCAGTTAGTTCGTTAATATTTGCTTCCTCAATAGAGGCGTTGTCCACAGAAACAGTTTCAGGGTTGTTAGTCGTCATAATTACTTATACCTATAGGAACATCATCCATCTATCACCAGCATCAGCCTTGAATCTATTCTAATTACGAGCAATGCTGATAATATAACAGTACCTTTTTACTTTACTAAGTTCGTTTAACTCAAATGAATTAATTAGAATTAGAAACTAAAAATTTTTTTTTAAGTTAAACTAATTAATTAAAATTATAAACTGAAAAATATTTTTACCGACAATTTAAGAAGCGATCGGTAATCTTATTATTAGAGAAAAAAAATGACAGAAGAAGCGAGCAAAATTAATCAAGAAGACCCATCTGAAAAAGACCCTTTTTCTATGATAGAGAACGAAGCTCTTCAAATTGAACGTCTCCATGAAGGTACCCCTTAGTTGCATAGATGATGTAGACATAGCACTTTCTCTTTTGCCTGTTTGGTTTATATCCAGAATGATGGCAGTTCTTCTGCAAGAAGCTAGCTAACTGCTGAATGTTTACATTGTCAATATTAATAATCAGGTTTATAACCAACCCAATACTTACTGACAAAATGAACTTCAATATTAATAATCAAGTTTATAACCAACCCAATACTTACTGACAAAATGAACTTCAGTGGCAATATTTATAAAACCTGCTCTCTCCAAACGTTCTTCCAAATTATCTGTAATATAACTTTTATAATAAGGTTCGTGGAACATTGCAAGAAAATTTTCTAAAATGGTGGCAAAATCAGGTTCATTACATACTTGAATCGAATCACAAATTACAAAAACGCCTCCTGGTTGAATTACTCGAAAAATTTCTTATAACACTTTTTGACGTACCATTGGCGGTAATTCATGGAAGGTAAAAACACAAGTTGTTCCCTGAAAATAGTTTTCTCGGAAAGGTAAATTCTCTGCATTTCCTTGCAAAAGCTGAGATAATTCTCCCAACTCTTCAGATAGTAATTTATTTGCTTTTTTCAAGTAATTAGGTGACAAATCAATACCATAAAGACAAGCTTTTGGCAAAGTGGCTCGAATAAATTTTAATGTTCTGCCAGTACCACAAGCTATGTCTAAAACTCGTATTTTTGGGGAGCGATCGCTTCTACATTTTGCCCAGAAAATAATTTTTCTAACCCCATTTTTAATGGAGCTAAAATTCGCCTGCGCATTGCATCAGCAGTACCATTAAATAAAAGCTCTACCTGCAAGTCATAAAGATTAGCAGACATCTTGCTTAAGTATCCATCTGTTTGATAATGGAAATTTTGCAAATAATAAGTAGGATAATCTTTAGTATCTATTTCTGGAGAAAATTCTTGATATTTCTTTTGTTCAATTCTTTTCCAAATGCTAGGCATATCTAACAAAATATTAGGATAATAACTGAAAAAATCTGCCCATAGATTGTCGAAGATAATATTAACTGGATATATGCCTTTTTCTCCATCTGCTAAATCTTTTTCGATAATTTTATCAATGCGTTGCTGCATTTTTTGAATAATTTCAGCAGACAAAGGTTTGGTATTTAGCTTCAGATTTGGATAAATAAATTGTCTGAGTTGAGTAGAAATTCTTTTGTGAGCTAAAGCAAAGAAAATTTTGCTTTGTTGAAATGTTTGATAAGTAAGTTTTGTGATTGTATCTGACATGAGTAGGGAATAGGGAATAGGGAGTAGGGAGTAGGGTTCTTAGGCATTAAGATATCTTCGCTATTTTCCTAGAGTCGTTAAAAACATTGCTCTTACTTTCTTACTTAGGGTTTGCTGAAAAAGTCTGATGGCGATCATAGGGAACAGGCAACAGTTTAGACTATCTGCTACGGCCAAATTTTCTGATAGTTAAGGGAAAAATCTTTGAATTTTGAGACTACAAAAGCCAAAAACCAGGCACTTTTTCAGAATCAAAAACCCTGGAGGCTAGAGCTAGCATTGATTAAAATTTTATTCAGCAAGCCGTACTTATTTATTACTTAATAACTAAAGTCTTGAGGAAGTATGACATTATTTTTGAGAATTGGTATAATACCAAGCGTGATAAATGTTTGTGACAAATGGTAGAAGTAAGGAAGAAGAAAGAAGGAAGAAGGGGTAAATATTGAAAAAAATGGGAAAATGATAGAGATAGCTATCTAAAATGAATTGGAGCAGCTATTTTTTAGCATATCCGATCAAGATGTATCTTTTTGTAGCATTCTTTTTTCAAAGTAATACAATACCAATTTAATAAAAGAATGTTACAAATTAACTGCTGGGTAAGGATTTCCCACTAACGATTATGCCACAGCAGCCATTTTTCAAAGTGGTACAAGATATGAGTAAAAGGTAAAAAAAATAGCCTCCATTTATGAAGGCTAATAAAATGAAATCGCTATTATTTAGCAATCATAGTACAGAGAGAACTCATAAGGATGAGGGCGTAGACGCATGGGATTCACCTCATTATCCAACTTGTACTCAATCCAAGTTTGAATCAAATCCTCCGTAAATACCCCACCAGTAGTCAAAAACTCATGGTCTTTTTCCAAAGCTTCCAAAGCACCCTCTAGGGAACCGGGAGTAGAAGGAATCTTACTCAACTCTTCAGGACTGAGGTCATAAATATCCACATCCAAAGATGCACCAGGGTCAATTTCATTCTTAATCCCATCAATACCAGCACAAAGCATTGCCGCAAAAGCTAGATAGGGGTTAGAACTAGCATCAGGACAACGGAATTCTAGTCGTTTTGCCTTAGGATTAGTACCACTTAAAGGAATCCGAACAGAAGCAGAACGGTTTCCTTGGGAATAAGCCAAGTTTACCGGAGCTTCAAATCCAGGAACTAATCGTTTATAAGAATTAGTGGAAGGATTAGAGAAAGCTAATATTGCTGGAGCGTGCTTGAGAATTCCACCAATATAATTAAGAGCAATCTTACTCAAGTTAGCATAACCATCGCCCCAGAATAAAGGCTGTCCTTCTTTCCAGATTGACTGGTGACAATGCATCCCAGAACCATTATCATTAAACACTGGTTTGGGCATAAAAGTAACTGTCTTGCCATACTTTTTGCCCACATTCTTGATGACGTACTTATAAATCATCAAGTTATCCGCAGCTTCGATTAATGTACCAAACTTGAAGCCTAATTCATTCTGACCACCAGTAGCTACTTCGTGGTGATGCTTCTCAATGGGCACTCCACACTTAGCCATTGTTAACAGCATTTCTGTCCGTAGGTCTTGCATAGTATCTGTGGGAGATACAGGGAAGTAACCTTGTTTGTAACCTGGTTTATAGGCTTTGTTACCTCCATCTTCTTCACGACCAGAATTCCAACGACCTTCTACACTATCTACATAGTAGTATCCTTTATTTTCTGTTTGGTCGAAACGAGCATCTTCAAATACAAAAAATTCAGCTTCAGGACCAAAGAATGCTGTATCTCCAATACCTGTTGTTCTTAAATAATCAACTGCTTTCTGAGCAATAACTCTAGGACAACGACTATACCATTCACCAGTTCTGGGTTCTTTAATACTACAGGTAATACTTAATGTAGGTTCTGCCATAAAAGGGTCAATCCAAGCAGTAGTTGGATCGAGTACCATCATCATGTCTGACTCGTTAATATTTTTCCAACCACGAATACTGGAACCGTCGAAGGCAACTCCATCTGTGAAAGAACTTTCATCAATTTGGCTTTTGTGAACTGTTAAATGTTGCCAAATACCGGGTAGGTCAATAAACTTCAAATCAATAACTTGAATGTCATCATTATTAATCCAGTTCAAGACATCTTGAGCGGTTTGTGCCATTATTAGCTCCTAAATCTTAAATTTTGCTTTTCTTAAGAGGCTTAATAGCTACTGCTACTGCTCTATAAAACTTTGACAAAAGGTCACAAAGTGACAAATTGAAAATTGTATGAACTTTGCATCTAGGGTTCTCTATTGTTTTAACCGAGACCATAGACGGCACGTCGAAAACAGAGAGCGCAGTAAGGCTGACTGTAGTTAGCTCTGATAAGAATACATCTGGCTAATAATAAGAATTAAAATTGTTGAGTTTTTGTATCGAATGTAACAATATTTCTATGGCCTACCCTAATGATTCTGCTAGGTGTCAATTTATAGTAGGCTAATATGGAAAGTTTAAGAAATTGTTGGGAGTATTGATTTTATGCGGGACACTGTAACTAGCTTAATAGAAAATTACGATTCTAAGGGTCGTTATTTAGATCGAGATGGGGTTGATCGATTAAAGTCTTATTTTGAAACTGGTACTGCACGAGTACAAGCTGCTACAGTAATTAATTCTCAGGCTGCTAATTTGGTTAAACAAGCTGCAGTTACTTTGTTTGCACAACAACCAGAATTAATTCGTCCCAGTGGTAATGCTTATACAACTCGTCGTTATGCAGCTTGTCTACGGGACATGGATTATTATCTGCGCTATGCTACTTATGCTTTAGTAGCAGGCAATACAGACGTTTTGGATGAGCGTGTGCTACAGGGGCTTCGGGAAACTTATAATTCTTTAGGAGTACCTATTGGACCTACTGTGATAGGTATTGGTATTATGAAAGAATTGGTTAACTCTGAGGTAGAGGCAGCAGGTATTCCAACTGGTGCTTTTTTGGCGGAACCTTTTGATCATTTAATTAGTGAGTTGGCGGAAAAGGATATTTAGTATTCTTTTGTTGAAGTTATGATTGTAGGAGCGGGTTGAATAAAAAGATTCATCAAACCCGCTTGCTGATTAAGCTCAAATTTTTGGGATTTGATAATTTTTAACTTCTTCAAAAAGAGTAATTTTTTTCATAAGTTATACAATTCATTATTCTGGATGGCTGATTATGAAAATTTTGGTAAATTTCTAGTTGCTGGTCTAGAAAATAAATTGTTTATGACAAAATTTTCTTTGGGTTAAACTTACCTTGATAAAAAACTTTTAAATTTTTGATGAGTGCTTCCAAATTCAAAAATACTATTGAACTTGGAATTTTATCCAGACTGGGATGTATGATTGGTAGAATGAAATTTGTCTACTTCTCAAGAAAAATATCAGATTTGGCTGAGACTAGGAGAACTAATAGTTGGGTCCAGTTAAGTCGGCAAATAATTGCTCAATTAGAAACAAAGAAAGGAAAATTTTCTGATGTCTCTGGCAGAAAAAATCTGTGATTTATTGAGATTTTATTGGGGGGTATTTATGCGCAGCAAGTATTGGTGGGTAAATCTGGATTAGATGTATGATTACTAGAATAAAATTTGTCTACTTATCAACAAAAAGCTCTGGTTTTGCAGCAGACTAGAAAAACTAATGGTTAAGTCGGTAAATAATTGTTTAACTAGAAACAAAGAAATGAAAATTTTGTGATGCCTCTGTTTGCAGCAGACCAGAAGAAGTAATAGTTAAGTCGGCAAATAATTTCTCAAATAGAAACAAAGAAAGGAAAATTTTCTAATGTCTCTGGCAGAAAAAATCTGTGATTTCCTGAGACTTTGTTGGTTGATATTTATCTGCACGTAAGTATTGGTGGGTAAATCCAGACTGCGATGTATGATTAGTAGAATAAAATTTCTCTACTTTTCGACAAAAAGTTCTGGTTTTCATTAGAGTCGGATAAATTATGGTAAATCAACAAATAATTGCTAAACCGGGAAGGGATTTAGATATTTTTCTATTCCTGCTGATAACAAAAATATCTAATTTGTCCTATTCCCTTTTCCCTGTTTCCTTTAATAAGTAAAATTTGTGTCTAAACAAAGATTAGATGTTTTATTGGTAGAACGAAATTTGTCTACTTCTCGACAAAAAGCTCAAGTTTTGATTAGAGCGGGGGAAGTAATGGTAAATCAACAAATAATTGATAAACCTGGAACTGAAGTTGACCCGGAAGCAGATATTAAAGTTAAACAAAAATCTTTATATGTTTCTAGGGGAGGCTATAAACTTGCTAAGGCATTAGAATATTTTTCTATATCTATTTCTGAAAGAATATGTCTTGATGGTGGCATATCTACGGGAGGATTTACAGATTGTTTATTACAAGCAGGTGCTAAATTAATTTATGGTATTGATGTAGGTTACGGACAAGTTGAGTGGAAGTTGCGTAATGACCCTAGAGTAATTTTGAAGGAGAGAACTAATCTACGCTATTTAACTCCTACAGAATTATATGGTGATTCACTAATCTTAAATTCCGAGCTACAAGAAAATGCAAAAGAAATATATCCGAGTTTAGCTGTAGTTGATGTTTCTTTTATTTCTCTGACTAAAATCTTACCTGCTCTATGGCAATTACTTATTCCACCTCGTGAGACAATTTTGTTGGTAAAACCCCAGTTTGAAGTAGGAAAAGAACGAGTGGGAAAAAAAGGTGTAGTTCGTTCTTCTACTGACCAAGCTGAGGCAATTTTTCAGGTATGTTGCAGTGCTAATAATTTAGGTTGGAAATACGCTGATTTAACTTGGTCTCCCATACAAGGTCCGGCTGGTAATATAGAATATTTATTATGGTTAAATCTGGAAAGTAAACTTTTACCCGATAGGTCGGCGATCGCTCACATCACAAAATTAGCTCAACAAGAATTTAATCATAGTTCATAATGAAAATTTGACTTTTAAAATAGCCATACTTATTACTATCTAATATTAAATACAAACAGTTACTTATTATCTAGTATGGTTCAGACAAAATTCATATCTAGAGTCAGATCTCCTGGGGATAGTATTTAACTCAAATAAGTGCTACAGTGAGATGCACCCGTAATTTTTATGAATTATGAATGCTATTAGGCAAAATATCACTTTTGAAAAATATCAAAATTCTAGGCTTGGTAAAGAAATTTTTCCAGGCTGTAATCTTGTAAATTTAAGTCCCAAACAGGCAGAAGAATTAAAGCAAAATCTCTGGGAAAATGGTGTGATTTTCATCCGCAAGCAAAATCTGACGGCATCTCAGTTAACAGAATTTGCCAGACAGACCTTTAGAGATTCAAGCCTTGGTCATCGTCGCCCAAAACCCGTAGACCCTGAAATTCTTGCATACTTACAAAGTTCAGGATCTGCTATTTTAGGGAATCCTAAAGGATTATCTCAGGATATAGTAGATAAAATTGCTTGGCAATGGCATCACGACAAAGACCTTCTCCCAATAACTGATGGGTTAGGGATGAATACTCCTTATGTTGTAATGCTGTATGGTGTGACTATCCCCCCAGAAGGCATTGATGGACAGCCCCATACTACTGATTTTCTAGATATGATACAAGCTTATAATAACTTTGAATCTGAATATCAGCAGCAATTAGAACAGCTTTCGATGTATCATCTTTCTCCTATATCTCCACAACCAGGGGTGGATATTCCTCGGAAACTCCATCCTGTTGTATCAACCCATCAAGTAACTGGACGTAAAGGTTTATATTTGGGTTCAGACACTTCTATTCTACAGGGACTTGAGGATCAACCTGATTTTGCAAAGCGATATTGGGTAGAGTTATTTGAGAAAGCTCTTAATTCTACACCTATTTATCGTCATGTTTGGCAAGCTGGAGATATTGTATTTTGGGATAACTCCCAAGTTATGCACACTGGTAAAGCCTACGATTCTACTAAGTATCAACGCATTGCTTTGCGTATTGGAGTTGTGAATAATCATGATGACCATAACTCCTAAATTGACAAGAAAGGCGTTGCATATTTGCAGGATTAATTATAGCTTTAGAGAAAGAGAAAGCAAAATATAGGATTTACTTTTTCTGCAAAGATTCATCCCTTAGTTCAGCAACGCCACAAGAAATTAGATATCCTTGGTTCATAAGTCAATCCCTTCCAGGAAGTTATACATTTAAAAGTATTACCCCGTTGATTAATCAACCGATCTTCAAATATCTAAAGCATTTTTCCCTCTCCACATATGAATCTGGGGGCTTATACTATTTTTATCTGCCTGATATTTAGCAAAGAAACGAAATTATTACAATTGTGAAATTGGAAAATCATCTCATACCTAATTCTTTCCCTAGAAAATAAGAATTATTTTATGATAATTTACATTTTCAATATAGAACTTATACAGTTACTCACTCCTGAAAGTATTATTCAACAATAATCTGAGGATATAGATAATTTTTTTGCTGTAACTATTAAATTGCCATGTTCATCCGAAAAATTAGTATATTTTTTATTTTCTTGATTAAACTATCTATTTACATATTTTGTACTTCGTTTATTTTTAGTACGATAGTTTCAGCAAAAATAATATCTGTAAAATTAGCTGATAATTTTTTATACAGTTTAATAGTCTTTGGTGATTTTTTAAGAGGGATAGAAATAGTTGAAATTTTCAATATTATTGCTTTTGCTGTAGTTGGAATGGGTTTTGGTTTGGCAACTATTTTTTTACCTAAGTATTTGGGTCGTTATGTGAGTACAATTATATTAATAATTTTAGTTCCAATAATTTTTATCACAACTCCAATGGTGAGATATGATATCTGGGTAGAGCAGGTAGCAAAGAATGACAAGTTATCATTTAATGAAGCTGAGTTATTAACTAATTCATTTTTAAATCAAAGAGTAGGAAATGATGGTATATATGGTTTTTATTTATATACTGCCCAATTTCCGATTCTACCTGATAAAAAAGTACAGATTAACAATTTAGATAGATTAGAGAAGAGTGTTAATTCCAAGTTTGTCCGGTTAATTGGAGTTCCTCCGGGAGTAATTTCTTGGAGCATGAGTTTATGTTTTTGGATAATTAGAATTTTTTATTTTGTTATCGCAGTAGTAACTACAATTTTTCACTTCAGAGAAGGTTTAAGGATTGTTAAATGTTGAAGTGAGAGTTATTTCAGTTATCAGTTATCAGTTATCACTTATCAGTACCTCTGAGATTCATTTCCAAATTTTTGGCAAAGGTAACTCTGGGAAGGTGAGGGAAATATTGGCAAACTGGAAATAAAAATCTGATTC
>NZ_JBNHEP010000284.1:0-5402 GCF_050015995.1 Dapis brunnea BLCC-M229
AGACCTCGCCATCCCATCCTGACGGAATGCTCCGCAAACGACCGCTTTTTCCCCTATCCAAGGGGAGGCTTTTAACCTAAACTGTTTAATTATTTAGTTATTTAATTATTAATTATCCGGTAAGTTTGATAACCTAGAGTAACAATTCAAGATGCACGACCTCTAACGATTTTTTTTTAGACATTTCTCCATAAGTTGTTTGAGCTATTGGCAGATATAGAAGTTCTCTTATTAATGAGATACAGTATTTTTTTCTCTTCTCTATTCCCGAAAATATAAAACTTGTGTATTTCACTAAGAGCGAGAATTACTATATGTTAGTTTTTTGATTACTAACGTGAGGCTTTATTTTTATTCAATAAAGTTTTTGAATGACTTAAGGTTATACCAAATCTCAAAAGTGTTCCTATACTTAGGTAGCACTTCAATTATTAAATAATTAGCATCCTAGGAGCATGTTAATTATTCTTATGTTTGCTTCTCTTTAGGGAGGTTGCATGCAACCTCCCTACCCACTCTCTTGCTTAATTGCTTAATAAAATTGAGAAAAGTTTTTGAGAAATGGCATTAGTTATATAGCACTACTCAATTAGCTGTTTGAAATTGCTAAATCCTGAAACCTACTTAGAGATTACTTTTCACTTTTGCATGAGTGACTTTTGAGTTTCGGGTAACCCTATAGCACTATGTCTTTTGGGTAGGATAATAAATTATGGTTGTAAGGGAATAGGGAATAAGAAACAGAAAGATACCCTAATCTATTTCTCATTGCTAAGTAGTCGGAAATAAATAAAAAGTATTTTTGTAGACTTTAAAATACCTTTGCTTAACTTACTATCTTAGTTCCAATGGCTCCATTTAAACAATATAAAATTAACTATAGACTAGAAAAAATCACCTACTAAAAAGTTCAAATAAAAACTACTAACTGGTGAATGATAAATCATCGAAAATTAACTCCACATTCCTACATCCTGTGGTATTTCTTCAGAATTTTGTATTAGATAAGTCAAGGACTGAGCTATAGAACTAACAGCAGTTTCAGATAACCCTTTTTTTGAAACAGTATCATAAGTTTCTGTATAAAATTCTAAACGAAGTTTTACCTTTCCTTTTTTCCAGTAAGAACCAGGTTTCAATAATTGACATTCTAGCCCATCTTCAAATAAATTTTCCGACTCTAACCTAGCTAAAATCATAGTTATATATTCACTAACTTTAAATGTACATTGAAACATTAAAAGACTAGCACCTGTAGACAAAACATCATCATTATTTAATAGATGAACTTCAGTTTCCATAATAATTATCCTGGATTTATTTTTAACGAAGCAAGAAAGGGGAATTGGGAATTTATAATAGCCATTTCCTACTCCCCACTCCCTACTTCCCTCTTTGCCTATTCATTGAAGTGAAGTAAATTAAAAGCTATGCTGTAAGCCATTGATTTTCAATCAAAAAAACCAACCATAGGAATGTAAACCTTTACCCAAAAGATTTACTCCTAAATAACATACCCAGACTACAGCAAATCCGGTAGCAGCCAAAATAGCAGGTTTTCGCCCTTGCCATCCTCTAGTAATACGAGCGTGAAGATAAGCTGCAAATACTAACCAAGTAATTAAGGCCCAAGTTTCTTTCGGGTCCCAACTCCAATAAGAACCCCAAGCTTCATTTGCCCAAACTGCTCCAGCAATAATCCCAATAGTCAGCAGTGGAAACCCTAAGCCAATAATACGATAACTAATGTTATCTAGGGTTTGAGCAATATTCAAACGCTCAGGTGAAAGGGTTGTTTCTGCCTCAACTGTTTGAGTAACCTGGGTCATTTCCAAGACAGCAGTTTTACTATGGCCATTGTTTTTAGATAGGGGAAAAGGTTCATGGTTGTTATTCATTTCGTTCAGGTGACCAACTTCTGTTTGCAGTTGCAAATTCTGCGAGTGCTTCACGAAATGATTATTTCTATAAGCACGAGTGCCAAAAGAACTACCACTAAGTTCTACTTTTTGGCCACTGGTAATAATTAGAAAAGCGATCGCCAATAACGACCCCACCATAAGAGTTGCATAACTCAACATCATTACACTAACGTGCATCATCAACCAATTAGATTTTAGAGCAGGCACCAGGGGTTCAGATATCTGCATATTGGAAGGCAAAGTTAGGGCAGCAAAAGCAGAAATACCCATAGCAACTGGAGAGGTAAAAATCCCTACCAAGCGACTGCCACTCATATTTTCAGCTATAAGATGAATAGTAGTAAGTCCCCATGTTAGGAAAAATAGAGATTCGTACAAATTGCTAATAGGGAAATAACCAGCTTCCAACCAACGAGCGCCAAGTAATGTTGCAATACAGAGATTAGCGATCGCCATTCCTGTAGAACCCAAAACTGAGAGATAAGGGATACGAGGAAAAGCAGCACCTACCCAGTAAATGAGCATTGTGGTAAATAAGATAGCAAACGAGATATTGTCCAGTGAGTTTTGGAGTCTGACTAGATCCATTAATTTTTCTCCATGATTATGTATTTCAGTTTATATAGCGCTACGCGCTAAGGAATAGGGAATAGTAAACTGTCAAAGGATTTCAGGATTTAGAAATATCCTAATCTTTGCTTCGACTGCTATATTTTTTATCATAGGGATTATTTCGTAAGACTAAGAAAATATGTTAACTTGACCATAGATTATTGTACAGAAATAATTAATTCTTTGTACCCTACTCCCTACTTCCTACCAATCCAATAATCAAAAATAAAATTGATTATTGTACAGAAATAATTAATTCTTTTTCCCTACTCCCTACTTCCTACTCCCTATTCCCTTATTGTATTGATTATTGTACAGAAATAATTAATTCTTTTCCCCTATTCCCTACTCCCTAGTCCCTATTCCCTTATTGTCATGAAAAATATTTTATTTGTTCTCTACGAAGATTTCCATTCTAATAGCGCGCTTCATGTGCATCATTTTGCTAATAATTTTGTTAAATTTGGTTTTGATTGTGTAGTAGCTGTACCTAGAAATAAACAGACTGTTTCTCAGGTAGGAGAAGATTTAGCAAATTTATATCAAGTGACAGAATATGGTGAATTTTATCGCTTAAACGAATGCTTTAAAAATCAGCAAGGACCCGATGTAGTTCATGTGTGGACTCCTCGAGAAATTACTAGAAATTACTGTCATAAACTCCGGAAAGCTTATGACTTTAAGTTAGTCATTCACTTGGAAGATAATGAGGAATATGTTCTAGAAAAATACTTAAATAAACCTTTTCAAGAAATTGCTACTGCTAATGGTTCTCTAACAATTCCCGATAATGTTTCTCATCCCCAAAAATATAAGGAATTTCTAGCAAGTGCGGATGGAGTGACAGTTATTATTGAAAAATTAAAAGAATTTGTGCCCAATAATGTGCCGAGTTTAATTTTATGGCCTGGTGTAAAAACTGAGTATTTTTACCCGAGAACTCCTAATCCAGAAATAGCAAAAAAATTTGGCGTTCCTGACAATAGTTTGGTTTTTTCTTACACCGGAAATGTTCATGCTGCTAATACTTATGAGGTGAGAAGTTTGTATTTAGCAGTGGCAATGTTAAACCGAGAAGGTGAACCTGCAGTTTTAATTAGAACAGGTAGAGATTTCTGTAATTTTTTGGGAGATGATGATACTTGGGCGCGGCAATATGCAATTGAATTAGGATATGTAGACCGGAGTTTAATGCCAGAAATTTTAGCTTTAGCAAATGTGTTAATTCAACCAGGTAGACCCGATAAATTTAATGATTATCGTTTCCCCTGTAAATTGCCAGAATTTTTAGCAATGGGTAAACCTGTAGTTTTGCCAGCTACTAATATTGGTTTAGTCATGGAAAATCAGAAAGATGCTTTGGTTTTGCCTGTAGTTGATGCCGTCAATATTGTTAATTCTGTGGAGAAATTGTTGAGTGTTAAATCTCTATATGAAAAGTTAAGTGAGGGTGGAATTAATTTTGCTAAAACTCATCTTAACTGGCAGAAAAATACAGAATTACTGAAATCTTTTTATAAAGAGATTGGTTAATTTAGTCTCATTAAACCCGCAGTTGCAAAAAAAATTTAGTTGTAATTAATCTATAGCAATCAGGAATGATTTATGAAATATTTAAAAACAATTAAGAGCGCTCAAAATTCTTTTATATTCTGACTCCTGAGTTCTGACTCCTAATTACCACTAAAATCTTACAACTGAAATATGATTGCTATAGTACAAATTTTAATTTATTCATAAAGATATATTCATAAAGATAATTAATTCGAGGAAGTAAGGTGAGGAGGAAAAACTGAAAAATCAATTAAATTATTATTCCATTTCTGTTGGTTTTAGTAATAGTTCCACTCCATTTAATATCTGTTCTACTCTCTCCGGTGAAAGAGTACCTATTTTATCTGTCAGTTTCGCTTTTTCGACTGTGAAAATTTGGGATATATTCACAACTCTTTGATCTGGTAAATTAGCCTCACCTGGTGACAAGACAATATTACCAGGAACCCCAGCAAGTTTCATATTAGAACCTAAACTACAAACAACAACAGTATTAATCAGACTAAAATTAAAAACATTGTTTTGAATGACAACATGAGGGTGTCTATAGTTAGCTTGAGAACCGGATGGTTCGCCTAATTCTATCCAGAATATATCGCCCTGATTAATTAACACTCGTCCTCTATTATACTCCTATGATGTCCACTAATACCACTTATTGATGTTGATGTTTCAGTATCTGAAATATCTCCATAAGCAGCATTTATTTTTTCTAGTAATATTCGATTTTGATGCCGACGGATAAACTCTTCTAGAGCAATAGCAATTAAACGACTTCTAGAAATTTTCATTTCTGCCGCTATTGCCTCAGCTTGTTCAAACAGATACTCTTGTAGTGATATTGCAGTTTTGACAGTGGCCATATAATTATACTTTGACTTTCCTGTTAGTATAATCACTGGTTATATTGCTGTCAATACACCTCGATCGAGGTATCACTATCTTGATTTATTTGAGATATTTCAATTCCCCTTTACTAAATATTCAAAAATTATCCTAGATACTAGATTTAATTTAGGGTTAATTTGTTTCAGATAATTCCAGAGAAAATCTTAAATTCCGGTCAAAATCTAAAATCTAAAAAATTTAGGGAATAGGGAATAGGGAATAGGGAGTAGGGAACAAGGGGAAATTTGTTTGCGCAGCATTCGGCACCGAAAAAATCTTCTCGCTTCAACAGCTATATAATTTTTATTATGGCTAATTATGAAACTTGATATAAGACTGACCTACTAGCGCGTCTAGACTAAAATTGAAAGTTTAGGGAATAGGGAATAGGGAATAGGGAGTAGGGAACAAGGGGAAATTTGTTTG
>NZ_JBNHEP010000284.1:5502-11010 GCF_050015995.1 Dapis brunnea BLCC-M229
CGCAGCATTCGGCACCGAAAAAATCTTCTCGCTTGGACTCCCGTCGAGCAAATGATAGTAATACTAATTCGATCTAGTTTAGCCACAGTCTAGCTCTGATGACCAAACCAATACAATACTCTAGAGACAACGTGGCAAATTAGTTAGCCTAGCATTATTTTTTAAATTTGGTATAAAATACCTTAGTTTGATAAAGGTCTACAAACCTCAAATACTCTGGTCTCTGTCAAAAAAAGCTGTAAATACTCAACCGATAAAGCTCTATTAGTGAGTAACCAAACTATGGAAACTATCCTAACTTTCCTTTACGAAACTGCCCAATATGCAAATACCCTGGTCAAAACTCAACTAACACATCTAAGTTGGGCAAGTTTAGTCATCATCTTTGTCGCTGGTTTACTGACCAGTCTCACTCCCTGTATGCTTTCCATGCTACCAATAACTATCGGTTACATTGGCGGATATGAGGCCAAGAATCGTATTCAAGCTGTTGCTCAATCTACTTGGTTTTCTCTAGGATTAGCCACAACTCTCGCTGGATTGGGAATTATAGCATCATTGCTGGGAAAAGTCTATGGTCAAGTAGGTATAGGATTACCAATTATTGTTAGTATAGTTGCTATTTTGATGGGTCTTAATTTACTTGAAGCCTTGCCATTACCAATGCCATCTTTTGACAGTATGGGATGGATATCTCAAGACTTACCTAAAGGAGTACGTTCATATTTATTAGGTTTAACATTTGGTTTAATAGCATCTCCTTGTAGCACTCCTGTATTAGCAACATTATTAGCTTGGGTTTCGACTACTGGAGATTTGATTTTAGGTGGAATTTTATTGCTATTTTACGCGATGGGTTATGTAACACCTTTGATATTAGCTGGAACTTTTACGGCTAATATTAAAAAGTTCTTGGAAATCAGAAAATGGTCTAGTTGGATTACACCTGTTAGTGGTGTTTTATTAGTTGGTTTTGGTGTATTTTCACTTTTATTTAGAATTGTACCAGTTTAACTAAGTCAGAAGTCAGAAGTCAACCCACCCCTAACCCCTCCCAGGAGGGGAAGTCAGAAGTTGTTTTTGTAACGGGGATTTACGCCCCGCTCTAAAAACATTTCACCTTAAAAGTCGGGGCTGCGCGACCCAATTATTTTGGTAAAAAGAGGGAGTAGGGAGTAGGGAGTAGAGGGAAATAATTGATTATTTTTGTGCGATAGTTGATTTTATTTTTTATTATTGGAGATGTTTAATAAGCATTCAGCGAAGAAGACAAAAATGAATATATGTGAATATGATAACTGCTATATTCTACTATTTTAAGGAAAACCTCAATTCCCACATCTGATTCCTGATTGCTACATATCTACTTACTATAGTTAAGAAAGAATTGGTTGGAACATAGAATGATGATGAATTTTAGACAACGGAAACGTTTTTCTAACTGTTGCCTTTTCCCTATTCTCTGCTACAGCTAAGAAAGAATTGGTTAGGACATAAAATGATGATGCATCTTAGACAACGGAAATGTTTTTCTAACTGTTCCCTGTTCCCTATTCCCTATTCCCTGCTATACAAAAAAATTGTTGAAACTAATAGGAATTAAATTAATGGATGTTCAAGATTCAGAATTAAATGGAAAGCTAAATCCTTTCAAAATATTTAGACGAGAAATATTACCATTATTAGCAGATTTACGGTTAGCGATCGCTCTGCTTTTAATCATAGCTATCTGTAGTATTTCGGGTACAGTCATAGAACAAGGTGAGTCAATCCCTTTTTATCAAGAAAACTATCCAGAAAAACCAGCATTATTTGGTTTTTTAACTTGGAAAGTAATTTTATTATTAGAATTAGATCATGTTTACCGGACTTGGTGGTTTTTATCAATATTAATATTATTCGGAGCTAGTTTAACAGCCTGCACATTTACCCGACAATTACCAGCCCTAAAATCTGCTAAACGCTGGAAATTTTACAATAAAAAACAACAATTTGAAAACTTAGCATTAAGCGCTGAAATAGAAACAGTTTCCTTAGATTCCCTGGAAAAAATATTACAGCAAAAGGGTTATCAAACATCTAAAGAAGGAGATAAACTCTATGGAAGAAAAGGAATTATTGGCAAAGTCGGTCCGATAATAGTTCACGCTAGTATGCTAATAATTTTAGCAGGCTCGATCATCGGCTCAATGACCGGATTTATCGGTCAAGAAATAGTGCCGAGTGGGGAAACATTTCAAGTTAAAAATATTGTCGATGCCGGAATTTTTGCCGAATCACAAATTCCAAAAAATTGGTCAGTACGAGTCAATCGTTTCTGGATTGATTATACTCCCGAAGGAACAATTGACCAGTTTTATTCAGACTTATCAGTATTAGATAAAAGTGGCGAAGAAGTAGATAGAAAAACCATATTTGTTAATCAACCCATGCGGTATCATGGAGTGACAATGTATCAAGCAGATTGGGGGATTTCTGCAGTTCAAGTCAGAATTAATAAAAGCCCTGTTTTTCAGTTACCAATGGCAAAATTAAATACAGCAGGAGGGGGGAGAATTTGGGGAACTTGGGTTCCTACAAAACCAGATTTAAGCGAAGGTGTATCTTTACTTGCCAAAGATTTACAAGGAAATGTATTAATTTATGATCCTACTGGTAAATTAGTTGCTAGTGTGCGAGAAGGAATGTCTACAGAAGTGAATGGCGTCACCTTATTCGTTGACAAAATTATCGGTAGTACAGGTTTACAAATAAAAGCAGATCCAGGAATTCCAATTGTTTATTTAGGTTTTGGTTTATTAATGTTGAGTGTATTAATGAGTTATGTTTCTCACTCCCAAATTTGGGCTTGGCAACAGAACGAACGACTTTATATTGGTGGCAAAACTAACCGCGCTAGTGTGGTATTTGAACGAGAAATGTTGGAAATTTTAGACAGATTAGAAATTGAATCAGGAGATTATGGGAATGTATCGCCTGAAGACAAACTTTTCCCAGATTTTGGTGGAGGTTGACTTAATCAAAGAATAATATCATGTCCGGTAGCATCGGTATTGTATAGCAAAGGTAGGGAACACAGAAGAGGGAACACATAAGAGGGAACACAGAAGAGGGAGGAAGGTTTAAGAGCAAGAAAAAACTTAAATTTCCTGTTGATATTTACCCTAACTTTTACACAAACGATATAAACGGACATATATAACTAATTGAAATACACAGTTACTAGTCCTACGGTGCTATTAGACATCTCCAATAATAAAAAATAAAATCAATTATCCCACATAAATCATCAATTTTTTCTCCCTACTCCCTACTCCCTGCTGCCTACTTCTTCTTTTCTGGAGATGTCTATTGGGTGACACCGTAGAATTACCGAAGACTCACGACTCAAGTTTCTGCTCGATCGCGACATAATTAGGGCTTGCTGATTAAATCTCAAAGAATTGACAGATAAAGGCTTTAGCTTTTTTGGAGGGAAAAAAGTGTAAGCTTTTCGGTCTAAAAAGCTCATGTATGTCAACATTTTGAGCAGACAACGGCGGAAAAATCACTCTTGCAATTTTTCCGACTACTTCCTCTATAATTATCCTAACTCCTGATATCAAATCCGCTTAATTGGGTATAAAAAATTTTTCATCTTCACCCAAAGTGCCAATATTTCTAAATTCTCTTCCCTCCTGACTCCTGAGGACTGACTCCTGAGAACTAGATTAACTATCTAAATTAGACATCTCCGATAATTAAAAATTAAATCAATTATCGGGCATAAATCATCAATTCTTTCCCCCTACTCCCTACTCCCTACTCCCTACTCCCTCTTTTCCGGAGATGTCTATTATACCGATGCTACCGGATTTGATATGACTCCTGACTCCTACCATTACCGAATCATTAATAATTAATAATTAAATAATTCGCGCCTTGAAGCCTCCCCTTGGATAGGGGAAAAAGCGGTCGTTTGCGGAGCAGTCCGTTAGGATGGGATGGCGAGGTCTCCTCGCTAACCTCCAATCGACCAAGACAGCAGTCGGACGCTTGCGATCCCTATACATAACGCGATAATTGCTTTTGGAAATATAACCTATATAACTCGCAGCTTGGTCTTGCTAAATCTTTAGAAATAGTTATCAACCCCATGCTATCCAACTCATGAGCTATGATAGGGTCTATATCCACCCCGTCTTGGGTAGTAACAACTTTTTTAAAAGCTGCTTTCAATTTTTCTTCCTGCTCAAGGATCGCTAATAATTTGCGTAAATGGTTATTATAAATTCCTGCTTCTGTTGGTGCTTCTTCTAATAATTGTTTAAAACGAAGTTCTCCTCGATGGAGATAATATAAAGCCAATTGTACCAGGTAAGGATGTCCCCCCACTATTGCCATTAGTTGCTGACAATGAGTTTCTTGTAGCCAAGATAATCGATGACGTTGTACTAAATCTTGAATTTGTTCTAGGCTAAAAGGAGGTAGTCTCAGTGGTAATCCGATATTAAAAGGAGATTGATAGATTTTCAGTGGTATATAAATTTCTGTAGAATACACAACAATCATGCGTAATTTTTGCCAAATCTCTTCCTGTTTTGCTTTTTCATACCAGAAGCGTAACAAAGGCAAAAAATCCTCGGCAATTTCAGGATAATTAAACAGTCTATTTACTTCATTTAGTGCTAATACCACTGGAGTCTCAACTTGCTCTAGTAAGTAATCTTGAAAATAAGTTGTACAGCTAATTTGACTACCAAAGATTTCATCCCAATATTTATCCAACATAGATTCTATAGACAACTGTTTAGTAATATTGGCACAAAACCAACGCAGAAATTTATCTATAGAAGAAAAAGTAGGTTTTTCTGCTTGTCTGAAGTCTATATTGACAACATGATAACCCAAATATTTAGAACGATCGAGAATACGTAGCATGAGAGAACTTTTACCCATCTTTTGTGGCGCTCTAATCCTAATAATGCTCCCAGGTTGAGTAATTTCCGAGTAAGCTAGATCCTCTATGGGAGGCCGCTCTATGTATAAGTAAGAGTTTAAAGGAATCACACTACTGGGAAATTCTATATACATATTTACTTTTTGATTTTGACAGTATTTCTCCAGTAATTTTTGCTGTGAATTTGTGAGAGTTATGGGTTCTAAATATTGACGTAAATTTGTTTTGGAAATTGGTTCTTGCCAATAGTTACTTAGTAATGACCATAGTTCACTAGCAACTTTTCTTAAATGTTCTGCTCCATAATATGCCTCATTAGACATCATTATATATGTTTTTCCTTCCCAGGAAGAGCGCAAGATAAATTCTTGAAGGTGACTTAAAGGAGAAGGTAAATTAGCATTAAGTATTTGTATAACTTCATCTAAATTCATTTTTATAATTCTTGAGTATGGATAATTTGAGTAAATAATTCATAGTTATAAAATATCATGTTTCTTCTATAAAATTACTTATATTAGAGACTGTTTGTAAAAAAAAGCTAAAGATGGCCATGAAGAAGTATTTAA
>NZ_JBNHEP010000285.1:0-58565 GCF_050015995.1 Dapis brunnea BLCC-M229
TAAACACCTACACAAAATTATTTACACAAGCCATGTTTACACAAAAAGGATTTCAACTTCTAATCAGAAGTCATAATTCCGAATTGAGAACTCAGAAGTTAAATCCTTACTATGACCGATATAAATAAGGAATAGAAACCGGGTTTGTATTAGATAAACACCTACACAAAATTATTTACACAAGCCATGTTTACACAAAAAGGATTTCAACTTCTAATCAGAAGTCATAATTCCGAATTGAGAACTCAGAAGTTAAATCCTTACTATGACCGATATAAATAAGGAATAGAAACCGGGTTTGTATTAGATAAACACCTACACAAAATTATTTACACAAGCCATGTTTACACAAAAAGGATTTCAGCTTCTAAGATGTTTAATTTATTTTATTTACCTGCTTACCCTATCATACTGACATCTATCTCCCATAAACCCAGTTTCTTAACTCCCTTAAATTTACTAATTCTCTAGCCTTATCTCCTAAATCTTTAACGTCTTAATTTCTTCAAAATTCTCTACAACGCCCCTGCTACAGTTTTGTCGAGAATACCCCCGGATAAATGAGAAGTAATATTCATCACCTCCAATACCGGAGGTCCATCTGGACCTTTAGGATAATCAATTACACTAACTGCTCCATTGCCCTGCTTAAAATTCCAGAAATGTTGGGGTTCCAAATCAAATAATTGACAAAGAATAGCCTTATTAATAGCATCATGGGCAACTACAATACCAACACCAGAAACCGACCGAATAATATCTTTCCAAGTAACCAGCGCTCTTTCCCAAACCTGCTGTAAATTTTCCCCCTCTGGCATTTGTACCGTTTCTGGAAATTCCTTCCACTGCTTCAATAATCCAGGAAAACCATCTTCAATTTCTGACTCAAACTTTCCTTCCCAGAGACCGTGGCTAATTTCCCATAAACCATCATATAAATTTAACTCTACATCTGGGTGATGCTGCAAAATAATCTCTGCCGTTTCTTTGGGGCGTAACATCGAACTACTCACAGCAAAATCTAGATGTACATCCTTGAGAAACTCCGCAGCTTGGGCAGCTTGCACCCGACCATTATCATTAAGTGGTACATCAATTTGTCCTTGAAATTTACCATCTCGGTTCCAGTCAGTCTCACCATGACGCACCAGTAACAACCGAGGACCTTTATGTTTATCTCTAGGTTTGGGAAACTTTTCACCAATCTGAGTAGTGAGATTCATTGATTCTAATTGTACAGATCCTCCTGGTTCATATTCTCCAGAAAAAGAGGGATAAGGAGGAGTAAAGTTAAGTATATTAATGCCACAATTGGACTGTTGAATAGAGTGGTAATAAGAGGGTTGTATTCCCAAAGCTTTAGAAATGAGGCAGCGATTAATACCATTATGCGCCACAACTAGAATAGTTTTATGAGCGCTAGTCAAAATCTCAGGCCAAAATTGATGAGCTTGGTCAAACAAAGATAATACAGGAAAATGCTTGATTTGACCCTCTGGTGTTGAGACTTCCATAGAAAGTTCGTGGGGATGTTTTTTCCATAAACTATAATCTTCTGGATATTTCTCTATCACCTCTTCGCGCAACATTCCTGCCCACAAAGGTAAATCAATTTCTCTTAAGTTTTCTTTGGTTTGGACTGGGGGAGGAGATTCTAAATAGGAATGAATAATTTCAGCAGTTTGTTTTGCTCTTTGTAGAGGACTGCTATAAATAGCATCAAATTTTAGGTTTTGAAGAGCTTTACCTACTTGACGAGCAGTATTTTGGCCAGTCTCTGTAAGAACTGAAGCATCAAGGCGACCTTGAATTCGATGTTCTATATTATAGGTGCTTTGGCCATGACGTACAAGGATAACACGGGTACTCATCGATAATTTAGGTTATAGGTTGGTTGGGAAGTTTGCAACAGAGAGCATTTTACCAAAAAATTGGGTTTAAAGCCTCGCCCTAGAAGGGCGACTTTCTATGCTATTCCATACTATAAATTAGGTTGGTTCCAACACCCGCCTTGTCTCATAAATACTGTAGAAAAGAAGATGTTTGTCGAAACTACTTCACCTTCAGAGCTGAACTTGGGCAACTTTCAGGTCAATGAGCAGTTTAAACTTGAAGGCAGAAATAAACACCAACCCCAATTTTTCATAAGTCGTGGGAGAGCATTCCGAGACTCTAAACGGACGCGGAGGTAAGCGTAAGACTACCGTCAAGGCCACAGCAGCCTGTGTTAGCTTTGCACCAGCAAAACGTCAACCCGCTGGGGAGGATGTCAACTACTTCTAAGATTAGAATCAGATTTTTCCCATCATCAAATTTTTCCATCCATACCTGTTGATTGGAAAACTACAAGCATTTTCATTTTCTTAAGCTCCTAAAAAAAATGGCGCGCCAAAGGATTTTCGGTTGCATCATCACAATTTTTCTGATATCATAAAATTTAACTGGATTTACTCGCCCTTACGCATGACTTTTTATTCAACTAAATTTCCTAGCTCAGAGACAATCACTCTGATGCCGGAATTTTTTCTCAGAGAAGTGCCAGAAATATTTTCATCCTGTAGAGCTTCCCAAAAATGCTTACTTTTCCCTCATCAAATTTTTCCATCCATAATCTGTTTAGTGAAAAAACACAAACATTTTCATTTTCTTAAGCTCCTAAAAAATGGCGCGCCAAAGGATTTTCGGTTGCATCATCACAATTTTTCTGATATGATAAAATTTAACTGGATTTACTCGCCCTTACGCATGATTTTTTATTCAACTAAATTTCCTAGCTCAGAGACAATCAAAATATTCAATAATTTTTCCTAAGAGAAATACCAGGAATATTTTCATTCTCTGAAGCTTCCACAAATACTTGCTTTTGCCTCATCAAATTTTTCCATCCATATCTGTTTAGTGAAAAAACACAAACATTTTCATTTTCTTAAGCTCCAGAAAAATGGTGCGCCAAAGGATTTTCGGTTGCATCATCACAATTTTTCTGATATCATAAAATTTAGCTGGAGTCACTCGCCTATATATATGATTTTTTATTCAACTAAATTTCCTAGCTCAGAGACAATCAAAATATTCAATAATTTTTCCTAAGAGAAATACCAGGAATACTTTCATTCTCTGAAGCTTCCACAAATACTTGCTTTTCCCTCATCAAATCTTTCCATCCATACCTGTTTAGTGAAAAAACACAAACATTTTCATTTTATGAAGCTTCCGAAAAAAACAAGAGTCAAAAGTAATTGTATAGTCTGAAAACTTTCACGCTACAGTAATTTCAGTAGATCATTTCATATAATATAGAAGTTCTCAGACTTTTGAAGTAGAGTAATTTTTCTGTTTGTTTTCTCTTCCCTAAAACAAACGAATTTTGTACCTTACCAGTATAAAAATTGCTATGGGAGTGAAACTAATTGTGAAATATTTAAACTGAAATAGTATTTAGTTAGGGAGATATTAATGAAAATTAAAAGGTTAATTTTAAGTATTCTGACTATTGTAGCGATCGCTTTTATTAGTTTTTCTTTAATTAGTAGTGTAACTCAGCCACAAATTCAAAGTCGTCTGGAGTTATATCAGACAAATCTATTGCTGCACGCTGCGGAATGGGAACCTAAAGATTTAGACAGTAAAAATTTTAATATAGCTAGTAAAGCTTTGATTGGTAATGACTCTTATCAAGCTGGATTAATACAATACAAAAATGCTTGTGAGTCTGCTCAAAAACAACTGGAAAAACAAGAAAATAAATTACAAATTTTGCCTTTAGAAGAGCAGATATCAGCACAAAATCAACAGTTGAATCAGAATATAAATGAGTTAAAAAATCTGATTAATGAATTTGATATTAATATTGGCATCTTGCAAGTACAAAAAAATCAAGTAAATGAAGCTAGGCAAAGTTGGCAAAATTTAAATGAGTCAGAAACGGCAAATCAACCTTTAGGAGAAACAGCCAAGATTTTAGCAGAAATTTGGAGCAAACCAGCCAAAATTTTACCTAATGCAGAAGCTTTAATTAAACAAAATTTAGATGGATGGTTTCGTTATCGTGCTTTAAAAGAATTATACAAATTACAGGAAAGACAAGAAGCTTTAAGTGAACTGGAAAACCAAGAACAGGAAATAGCAAAACAAGCAGTATTAAAGTTAGCTATTATTGCTGGTGTGCCGGGAATGGGATTAGTATTCGGAGTAGGATTACTGATATTTTTAGGAGTGCAATGGTTAATTTCTGGAAAGGAATCTTTATTATTAAAAAATGCCGATTTACCTTGGGAGGTAACTTGGGATGGTGAAACAATTTTACAAGTATTTGTCGTAGGGTTTTTCTTGGTCGGACAAATTATGATTCCTTTGGGATTAGAGATTTTTAAAAGTTTTACAAATGTGCAACCTGCAATGATGGGAGTTAGGGTACAAGCAGGATATATTCTTGGTACTTATATTTTGTTTTCTCTGGGAGGTTTCTTAGTATTGTATTTATCATTAAAGTCATTTTTTCCTTTGCCGGAAGGTTGGTTTAAATTTGATTTACGTGGTGGTTGGTTTTTCTGGGGTTTAGGTGGTTATTTTGTAGCTTTGCCAATGGTAATTTTAATATCTCTAATTAATCAACAATTATGGCAAGGTCAAGGTGGCAGTAATCCAATTTTACCTATTGCTTTAAACGGGCAAGATGGTTTAGCTTTAGCTCTATTTTTTGTCACTGCTTCTATTGCTGCACCAGTTTTTGAAGAGGTTATGTTTCGCGGATTTTTATTACCTTCTCTGACAAAATATATGCCTGTGTGGGTAGCAATTATCGCAAGTGGTTTTTTATTTGCTATAGCTCATTTGAATATTTCTGAAGTGTTACCTTTAGCAGTTTTAGGAATAATTTTAGGAGTAGTTTATAGCAGGTCTCGTAATCTTTTGTCTTCTATGTTATTACATAGTTTATGGAATAGTGGAACTTTATTAAGTTTGTATATTCTGGGAAGTGGAAATTCTTAATATAGCAGGGAACAGGGAATAGGGAACAGGGAACAGGGAACAGTTTACCAACTTCTTCCTTCTTTCTTCTTCCATGCAGCGTAAGCATTCAGCTATCAGCTTTTGAACTTATTCAAGCAACGACTAAGGTTAACTGATGACCAATTTTATTTCCTGCGGAATGCTAGGCAAACATAACTGTTAATTCTCTTTGGAGACTAATTCTTCCTTCCAAAATAATGACTTAATAATACCATTTATCAAAAAGAATGCTATACCCGAACGGGTGGGAAAATGTGGGAAGTGTGGGAGATGTGGGGAGATGTTAAAAGTAGAAAAAATTTATACTAAATAACTAATAATTGTCAAAAACAGATTTTTAATCTTGGTAATTATTTGACTTTTGAAGTATAGGATTACTTTTGGTAATTGGTATAACTCATAGCTGAGAGCTGATAGCTGACCGCTGAATACTTACCATTCACCTTTTTCCTTCATCTAAAAAATTATGGAACAATGGATTACTAATTTTCAAGGCGAAGTAGCTGCCTTAAGTGGTGCATTTTTGTGGGCGGTATCTTCCGCAGCTTATGGCTTACTTGGTCAAAAAATATCTCCCTTAAAATTAAATTTATTCAAAGGTTTAATAGCGGTCGCTCTGATTTTTCTTACTTTAATTATTAGTGGCAAACTTCAGACAGAAGTAAACTTAGTTACGATTAATTTATTTCTAATGAGCGGTGTTATTGGCATTGGTTTAGGAGATACTGCATTTTTTTCTGCCCTCAAAAATATGGGTGCAAGAAGAACTCTCTTGATGGCAACTCTATCTCCTCCAATAACCGCTTTACTAGGTTTAATTTTCTTAGAAGAACAATTAACTTTTGGTGCTTGGTGCGGAATTTTAATTACAGGAATAGGTGTAGCTTGGGTAATTTCAGAAAGAACTCCTGGTGCAGCAATTGGTAATATTAATATTAAACAAGGAATAATTTGGGCAACATTAGCAGCAATAGCTAATTCTAGTGGTGCAATTATTTCTCGTTTTGCTTTACTTTCCTCGGATATTATTCCTTTATGGAGCAGTTTATTCAGATTAATTGGAGGCACAATTATTGTTGTATTGTTGTTGCTTGTGCAGAGAATCAGACAGGGAAAATTAGGAGAAATAAATTGGTCAATGAAACTTATAGGAGGTATTTTTATTACAACTTTTGGCGGTACTTATTTAGCTATTTGGTTACAACAAACTTCTCTTAAATTTGCTCCAGCAGGTATTGCTCAAACTCTTTTAGCTACCAGTCCAATATTTATCATTCCTATTGCTGCTCAAATGGGAGAAAAAATAAGTATTAGGTCAGTTTTTGGGGTATTAGTCGCAGTAGTAGGAATTAGTTTATTATTTACTTTTCAGTAACAAATTTATTGATATTTTAGAAAGAATATTAAATCTTGGCGTAGTGGTCTATTTCATTTATTTTGATGGGTTTAATTCTATACTAAAGTAGTATGGACTCTATTAGTCCAATCAGACAGTGCGATATAGCTGCCGCTAGGCTCCGCCAACGCCAAAAAATCAGAATATATGAATAAATTGCATAAAATTAATCTTTCATCACAACAAAGGCAAGAACTACTGGATATAGTCAAAAAGGGTAGTTCCAATGCCAGAGTAATTCGACGGGCACATACACTACTAATGGCCAGTGAAGGTAAGACAGATCAAATAATCAGCAAAACCTTACGAATATCAGTAGCAACGGTGGAGCGAACGAGAAAGCAGTTTTGTCAAGAGGATTTAAAAACCACATTAAAAGATCGTCCTCGTAGTGGTAAGCCACGGAAATTAACGAGTGTGGGAGAAGCATATTTAATTGCAACAACTTGTAGTCATCCACCATCTGGAAGTGTGGGCTGGACTTTGAAAATGTTAGCAGACAAACTTGTCAGTCTGGAAGTAGTTGAGAGTATTAGTCAGAGTACAGTTTATCGAACATTAAAAAAAATGAATTAAAACCTTGGTTGAAGCAACAATGGTGCATACCAAAAGTGAGTTCAGAATTTGTATCTAGAATGGAAGATGTACTGGATTTATATAGTCAACCAGTAGACCAAAAACGACCGCTAGTCTGCTTTGACGAAAAATTGTGCCAATTAATTAAGAATGTAAATCAACCGATATTACCCAAAGCTAAAACGCAAGAAAAGTCAGGTAAAGTAGGAAAAATAGACTATGAATATGAGCGCAATGGAACCGGAAATTTATTTGCTTTTTTGGCTCCATATTTAGGATGGAGACATATTCAGGTGATTCATAGAAGTACAGTGGTTGATTTTGCTCATTGTATGAAAGAATTAGTGAATATTCACTTTCCAGAAGCGAGTGTAATTCGATTGGTATTAGACAATTTAAATACTCATACTATTGCTGCTCTATACGAAGTATTTGAACCAGCTGAAGCCAGAAGAATTGCCAAAAAATTAGAGATTCACCATACACCCAAACATGGTAGTTGATTAAATATGGTTGAATCTGAGTTATCTGTGCTAGTACACCAATGTTTAAATAGAAGAATTGCAAATATGGAAACTTTAGAAAAAGAGGTTTCAATATGGGAGTATGAGCGTAATCAAAATCGGGTTTGTGTGGATTGGCGTTTTCGTACAGAAGATGCAAGAGTTAAACTTTCAAAGATTTACCCAACCCATCAAAATAAATGAAATGGACCACTAGAATAACACCACTTATCGCCACACCTTAATACAACCATCACCACCAGCACTAACTAAAACATCATCTTCAGGAGAAATTGCCACTGCCAACACACCCAAATTATGACCAGTCAAAGTACCCATTTCCTGACCTGTACTCAACTGCCAAAATTTAATCAAATTATCTGCACCCCCACTCACCAAAGTATCATCTGAGGTAACTGCCAAACACCAAATACTTTTAGAATGACCAGTCAAAGTAGCTACTTCTAGACCTGTACTCAACTGCCAGAGCTTAATAGTATTGTCATCGCTCCCACTCACCAACATTTCACCGTCGGCGCAAAACGCAACTGCACTCACATAACCAGAATGCCCCCACAGAGTTTTAAACTCTTGTCCTGTTGCCAAATGCCAGAGCTTAATAGTATTGTCACCACTGCCGCTCGCCAACATTTGCCCATCAGCGCTAAATGCAACAGACCAAACCCTCTCAGAATGACCAGTGAGAGTATGAAGTTCGTTACCTGTACTCAACTGCCACAACTTAATTTCGTTATCATCCCCTCCAGTTGCTAATATCTGACCATTAGGACTGAATGCCACAGACTCAATATCCTCCGAATGTCCGCGCAGAGTACGAATCTTTTTACCTGTACTCAACTGCCATAGTTTAATAGTGCGATCGTAACTGCCACTAGCTAATATTTCTCCATCGGGGTGAAACGCTACTGACTCCACATCGTCAGAATGACCTGCCAAAGTAAAAATTTCTTCTCCCGTACTCAAGCGCCACAACTTAATAGTGTCATCATAACTACTACTAGCTAATATTTGCCCATCGGGACTGATTGCAAGACAACTTACTCCTTCTGAATGTGCTTTAAATTCATTAACTACAACAAAATTTTCTAATTTATGTTTCCGTTGTTTTGCTATTTTTTGAACAGTTGGAGGTTCTGGTTTTACTTCTTCTTGTTGTTGGCGTTTAATTTCTGTTAAAACTCCCTGGATAATGCCTAAATTGTGTCGCGCATCTTCACAGTCTGGCTGTAATTTTAATGCTTGTTCATAGTCAGCGATCGCCTCTTCGTATATCCCTAATTGATTAAAAGTATTACCGCGTTTATTATAGGCATCTACCCAATTTTCATTTATCCGCAAAGCTTCGGTAAAATCATTAATTGCTTCCCGATCTTTTCCGATTTGTGCGTAAATAACACCACGATTATAATAAGCTTCTCCCCAATTTTGATTTAGTTTTATAGCTTGGTCAAAATTGCTTATTGCTGCTAAATAATCTTCCTGTTTAAAATTATTTAACCCCCGTTTGTAGCAAATTTGCATGACATTTATTTGCCTTGTTTCCCCAATGGCTATTAAACATTGATTTAATTTATTTACATATTCTAAATCTTCAGCTTTTACCACAGATTCCATTGCTGCCAACAGCAAAATTAATTCTTCTGGAGGTGAGGATAAATTCCGTAATTTTAACCAATATTTTAGGGAATTTTCAATTTGTGTAGTTGCCCAAACTTTATTTGTTAAACTTGCCAAACTTTGAGCTAAATCTAAAACTAATTCTGCCATCCAACCAGAACGCTGAATTTCTAAAGCTTGATAAATTTTTTGATAATACAAAATGACGGATTCTATCATCTCATCAACTTCTGAAGATTCTGGCAAATTTTTAATTAAATTCGGCAATAATTCTGGCAAAATAGGAGGGAGATTATATTCAACCAAAAAATATTCATCTGCTACTAAGCCAGCAAATACACAATGATAAAGACTTAAAAATTTCCCTAATTCCTCAAAGTCTTTTTGATTGACAATATAGTTCATATCCAATTCACTAATGTCAATTCCAGCCTTTCTAAATTTTTGCTCTCTCTGTAATTTTTTCAGGTTAATTAAATTATTCCCAGCATAAAGTTCATCAACTCTCTTTGCTTTTTCCCCAGTAGCAATTAACTTAGACCTAATTGCTAACCATCGACGCGCCCGTAGTTTAGCAGATTCATATAAAATATCTCGATAAGGCAATCTAGAAATAACAGGGTCGTAACGATATTTCGACCAGCCTAAACTCCAATAAGCGATTCTAAAATTGAGATAATTGCCATTAACTTCTGATTCTAAAACTAAAGTTGGCTGAGATTTTAATACACCAAATAAAGCTTTAATACTAGCTTCACTATGAAAAGATTTACTTACCCAAGCTCCTGCCAAAAAATCTATTTCTCTACCTTTGGCTGTATAATTTCTGAAAAATTGTCGCAAACCATCTGCTAAAGTTAATTCAAGATTTGGGAAAAAATTAGGCGAATTATTAGCTGCTTCAATTCTATCAAATACGAGTTTTGGTGGAGCAAAGAAAACTCGCAGAGGCAGAATTTTTTCCTCTGGATCGGAGTTGAGAATATCGGCAGCAACTAACCAAATAGGAGAATTTTCTAATCTTTTTTGTTCTTCTATAATTTGTAGAGAAGTTTCTCGTTGATAGGCAACTAATTCTCGTTGAAGTTCATAGTTTTGTTTGAGTATGTCTATTTGAATTGCTTTTTCTTGTTCTAAAAGCCATCTTGGAAAATCTATATTTGTTTCGAGTCTGGCAGTTTCGGCAATTTGAATAAATGCCTGTAATTCTTGGGAATTATCTTGAGTCAGTTTCTCTAAATCAAAGTTATCTTGATTTTGGATATATTCTAGTTTTAATTGTTCTACTTGAATATTTTGTTGTCGTTGGGCTAAAGCAGGATTTTTTGTAGTTACTATAGTTGTAGATTTAGCATCTTTTTTCAGAGTAACAAATTGGGCTGCTTCTGCCACTGCTTTACTAACTGTTTTGAGAAATTTTAATACCATTTTTTTTAGAGGGTAGTGGGTAGGGATTAGGCAATAGAAAATCTTAGTAAGCTTTACTTTATTATAAATTCCCAGAAATTCATAAACATTATACCAATTCACTTCTGTGAAACAGTATTATACCAAATATAAAAAGTATTGCTATACTTAGGCAGCACTTCTATTATTAAGTAATTAACACGTCCCAAATAACCTTTTTGATAATTAGTACCCTAGTACTCTGCCATAGAAATTATGATAGATAATTAGATTCTAATATCTAAGTATTTTCAGAAAGGCAACTTTTCAAAATCATTGTAGTAGATTACTAGGAGCGTGTTAATTATTCTTATGTTTACTTTAACTACTACAATTTTCGCTGTAAATATTTGCACCAATTAACTGCTAAATCAATATCTGTAAACGGAATTTGGATATTTTTAGCATCAGAAAAAATAAACTCCAAAACTACTTTACCTTGACTAGGTGGATTTTCTATATCTACTAGCTTATTATTAACTAATAATTGTAGCGATCGCACATCTTGCAAAGAAAAAGTGTCCAAATTAATGGGTCCTTTGCGTGTAGGTTTTCCCCAAGTTATGCTTTCACCATTCTGACCCAATACCGCATAAATATCATATTTGGCTTTCTCAAAAGATTCTGCCCAAGCGCGGTAAGCTTCCAACTTTTGATACTCATTCCAACCTGCCCAAGCTAACCAGATAAATACGCCTAATAGGGGCAGCCACAATAAACCTTTTTCCATTTGAGTTCTCAGATTTTCTACTTATAGTAATTGAATAGTGGACAAAGATCGTGGAATAAATCGATCGGGACTTACGCAAAGACACTATCAGAACTTACACAAAGGATGGAACTATACACAACTTGTAGGGTTTAACGGCCGTTAAACCCTACTATATATGGCGATTATGCGTAAGTTAAGTCCTGACTATATAGAACCAATAGTAATTTAGCCGAACGCTAATATTTCCTGCCCGAACCCTTAAATTATTACACTCTCAATGCCTCAAATTCAAGCCTGATTTTACATAAAAAAGTTATTATAACATTATTTAATTAAATACAGGACTTACCGAATAATTATTAATTAACTAGCTATTAGCTTTTCCTGACGGAATGCTCCGCAAACAGCATTTAGCTAGCCTCCTGGGTCGTAACTACGTTAACAGCTAAAGATCCAAGGGTTTAAGTCCCCCACAAGAGGAGCGAAACAGCGCGTGGTGGGTTTTTTGGGGGGTTTTAATCCCCCATTATACACCGTGAAAAGCTGATAGCTGAGTGCTGAGTGCTGAGTGCTACTTCAATTGTTAATTGTTAATTGTTAATTGTTAATTATTAATTGTTGAAATAGTTTTTCCTAAAGTAGGAGCCAAACTTTTGAGATGGTTTCCTGCCTAGCATGGCACAAGCAATGTGATTTCTTTGAATTCTATTGAGATATTTTTACGTCTTAGATAAATCGTGGTACTATCAAACGGGTTTCCTATATCCAAAGCCAAGAATACTCGAAAAAAAAATGCTACAATCCTTCCCTCAAAAAAGAACTGTTCATAATTTTCCCAATGTGATTGAGGTGCAAAGGCTATCGTGTAAAAGCGATTTTTTCACACCAAAGCTTACAAACATCACTCTCAAGCATAAAAACCTAGAGGACTATTTTCGTTCGCCAACAGTTGGCTTGCTTTTACCTCTGGGATCTAAACGAGAAAGTTACTCCTTTCCCCAAACCTTGAATTATACCCTAGAGTTAGGCATAGCACCAGAGAGAGTTATAGTAGTCCACTCACCCAAGACCAAAACTGTTGTCGATGACTTGGGGTTAGAGAAAAAAGGCTGTTTAGTCCTCAACGAACAGGATTTAGTTAAGTTGTTCAATGCCGATCGCATTCACTCACGCTTTGCAGTTGATATTGCTAAATATACAGGTAAAGGAAGAGCCTTTGCAATGGCTTTTGCTTACCTCAAGTACGTTTCTTCCTGGAAAACACTGAAGGATTTATTCTTTCTTGATGTTGATGCCAACGCTAATCAGTTCCAGCCACTTCATTATTTGGGGTATGCTCAGGCTATTTTCCCAGACGATCAACGTTTGTTTTTACTCACCGCGCAAAACAATGCACTCAGAGATAATCACTATCTTTTTGTGATGCGCGAGTATTGGCGACATGAAAGTGACTTGGGGCGACACTATGCTGCACATTTCGACCAGCTCGTTTGGTCGCTAACGGGCGAAATAATGCTCAGATGGGATATTGCCGAACAGATTCCTTTTGCCATAGGTTATGGGCTAGAGAGCGTATGGCAGCTATTTGCGGCAGATTGGGTTGCATCTTCCCTCCCAGACAGCCAATATAAGGTTGCCCAAGTCGTTAACCCGCAAACTAAAAAAGACGGTGGTACTTTGGGACAAAGTGGGCGGTGCTATGATGCTACTATGTATCGCCAATTGAATCTAATGACTTGGTTTCTGATTAAACATGGCAAACCACTATCTCAGTTTACGGCAGAAGATTACCATACCGTTAATACTTGTTTAAGTAAGGCAGATCGGACTGTAATATTGCCAGATAATGAAGACCACGGACTGCCTTATAGCGTACAACTAAAGTCAGACCTCTTTATCCCACCGCTGGCAATGTTAGCCTCTGAAGATTGTTTGCGTATTTAGGAATTTATGTCCTAGCATTTTTAAGCAATAGTTCAGAGATTTTTTCACTCGAATACTGGTTTCAGTCGTTTCCCTAGCATGACCAAAAAATCAGGTCTCAAGCCTCCCCCTTTCAAGGGGATGAAAAAAACAGGCTCAATATTTCAAGCCTCTAACTTTCCTGGGGAATGCTGCGCAAACAGGCAGAGAGAGGTACTGATAACTGATAACTGATAACTGATAACTGATAACTGAAATGACCACTACATCTCTCAGTGAAACTCAGAGTAGCGTCAAGCTCTCTGTTTTGGCAAAAAATTCGGCAACCATTCTGTTGTTGCAAGCCGCAGGAACAATCTTTACTTACCTCACGCAAGTTTTCCTTGCACAATGGATGGGGAAAACTGAATATGGAATTTACGAATATGTCCTCTCTTGGTCCTTAGTCTTGGCTATTCCAGCAAGTTTGGGATTGCCTCGCGCCGTATTGCGTTTCATCTCAGAATACCGCGTCCGAGAGGAATGGGCAGAATTATGGGGATTGCTCTTGAGCAGTTGGCAGTTTACCGTCGGAATAGGTTTGCTGCTCTGTTTAGGGACTACAGAAATAATTTCTTTCCTCGATCGCCACCATAGTTTTCCTTATGCTTCTGTCTTGCTGGTGGGAATTTGGCTAGTGCCACTGCAAGCTTTAATCCAGTTACAGGAAGATATGGTTCGCGGGGTGGATAACATCCCTTTGGCTTATGGACCATCGAAAATACTCTGGCCTCTTTTTGTGCTAGGAAGTGGTTTTTTCCTGTTTCACCAAAACCACTGTCTGACTGGTATCCAGATGACTCGAATGGCACTGGTGACTCTATTAATAGTAGTTGTCTTTCAGGTTGGCTGTCTCTGGTTCAAATTAAAGGAGGAAATCGGTCAAATCAAGCCAGTTTACAAACCTCGCCAATGGTTGTTGGTAGCACTTCCCTTGTTTTTAAACCGGACTTTTGAAATCCTATTAACACAAACGGATATTATTATGGTGGGAGTCTTGGTTGGGGCTGGGGCTGTTGGCATTTACAGTGCAGCGGCCAAAACGGCATTGTGGACTGCTTTTTTCTTGCATAGTATTAATCTCGCGACTACACCGGCTTATGCCATTCTTTATGCTCAAGGCGATCGCGAAGAATTACAAAAAGTGGTGGCTAAAGTAACCCTGTGGATTTTTGTTCCATCTGTTACGATCGCAATAATTTTGGCGATTTTTGCCCAACCCATTCTCAGCATTTTCGGCCCAGAATTTTTGGTATCTCATTGGTCTTTGAAAATTCTGATTATTGGTTACTTGGTGGATTTCTTGTGCGGACCAGTTGGCAATCTAATGGTGATGACGGGTTATCAAAATCAAGCTGTTGTCGTTTCAGGTTTTTGTGCATTTATGAATGTCGGATTAAATGCCATTTTAATTCCTCAGTTTGGGGTAGAGGGAGCTGCGATCTCAACAACTTTGACTTTAGTGACTTGGAATGTTTGGCAATGCATTCTAGTCATCAAAAATGTTGAGATAAATCCATCAATTTTTTACTATTTACAAATAGACTTCTTGCAGAAGTCAGGGAATAGGGAATAGGGAATAGGGAATGAAATCAACAATTTCATATCTTGAATTGATTTAATTTTTGATTTTTGGAGATGTCTAATATGTAAAAAATATACATAGTCTAGGAAATTATTCAAAATAAAACAATATGACCATTTTTTGAATTCAAAATTCAAAATTCAAAAATTTTGGTTCATTCCTTAATTTCAATAATTGTTTAATTAAGGATTTAAGCCTCGTTCTTCACAGAGAGAGCGAAAAAATCCAAAATATTTTCCTAATTTCAAGCCTCTGACTTTCCGGCTCTAGCGGAGCAAACAGGCAGAGGTTATAATGAGCGAATTAATAATTTTTAATTTTGAATTGATATGACAGCAACCCAACTTATTATCGAAAATCGTTACCGGAAGCCTGGCGATAGCCCAGTTGTTAGTATTGATGACTTTACTTATCAAGAAGGGGCGATCGTGAATCCTGATACTGTCATCAACGATCCCAATATTAGCTTGTATTGCTTGGATGACAAGCATCAACAAGCTATTTTTGTGTCCTTATCCTCTGATATTATGCTCTCACGAGTGCCTTTCTATTATCAGGCTCAGTTTGATAATGCCCAGAGCTTGATTGCGCTTCCGTATGACTGCTTGCATGACCTTGCCGAACGGGTCAAGACTAAATTGGAAAAACTGATTCTAGTCTACTCAACGGGGCGCTCTGGCTCAACTCTGCTGAGTCACATTTTTAATAAATCGGGTGAAGTAGTAAGCTTCTCCGAGCCAGATATGTTTACTCAATTGATTCATTTACGAGAGCAAAATGGTCGGCGCGATCGAGAAATAATATCTTTGATTAGAGATTGTACCCGACTGATCTTTAACCCAATCCCAGCAGGACAAGTTTCTCATCAGGCAATTAAATTTCGCAACCAATGCGTCGCCCTTACAGGACTTTTTTATCAAGCATTTCCCAAGGCTAAGAATCTTTTCCTATATCGGAATGCAGTCGATTACGTTGCTTCAGAATATCGATTAATGATTCGCTATCGCTCTCCCGAATTGGTTTCAGTAGATCGCGCCTTAGCTTGGCTTGAGGGATATCATGGTACTATTGCGCTAGAAAAACTGGGCATTCGCCTGAAAAAAGATGTATTATCGTGGGTAGAATGTTTTGCCTTGAATTGGCTGATTATCATGGATCGTGCCTTGAATTTTTTGGAGCAAAATATTCCGATGCTACCAGTACGTTATGAGGATTTAAATAGCAACCGATTTGGAATCGTCACCCAACTTTTTGAAGACTGTGACTTGCCAATTACAAGCGTAACGCAGGCTCTTAAAGCCTTTGAAAGAGACTCGCAAGCAGGCACAACTCTAGCCAGAGATAGAGCAAATCGCGGGAATGTTACAACTCTTGATGACAGTGATATAGCCCAAATAGTCGCGATCGTCGCGCTACACCCCGTGATTCGATCTCCAGACTTTATCATTCCCGGAACATTAATCCTATAATTAATACTCCGGACAGTTTTTCTGTGGCAATGGTAAAATCAGGGTTTTGGACTCCGAGATAGCAAAAAAATACCAAGCCTAGAATGCTGGTTTCAGTCGTTTCCCTAATAGACAGATAGATATCATAAAATGTATTTCAATAGGGAAACTGTAATTTCTTGGGTAGAAGAACAGAATCTATCAATAGAGTCAGAAAAATCAATGAACTCTATTTCAATTGAAGGCTTGGAATCCAAGATGCTAGTTTTACGAAAATAGGTAGTCCTGTAGATGTAGTGATATTTATAAGTAAAATCCTTTCACAGTAAGGGGTAAAAATGCAAAAATCACTACTTGTACACCACTACCCGAAAATAAAGGTCTGACAAGAGTTGATTCGGGTGTGGTCAAAACCTGTTGCTACTTGGCCTCGCTACCCGAACCCTTTAGGGCATGAAAAAAACCAATATTTAGCCTGAACCTTAACAGTTATTGGATACAAATTATCAAGATTTTATTGTGGCGATTAGCTAGCTATGACAAAAAGCAGGAATGAACCAGATCGCGAACTTATGCAAATCAATCAAGTGAAGAGGCAGATCGAGACCGCTCTATTGCAGTACGGGAAATTGGAGTTGGATTTCTTGCCCAAACATTTAAGAAGTGGTGAGGTTATTGACATCCCAGATTTAGTCAAGAGTCTAGACGCAGCAAACCAAGCTCTTAAAACAAAACCATTAGCAGATAAAGGTCAATCTGTAACTACGTTTAATCCAGTCGTTGGGGTTGGGGAGCGTTTGCGTGAGACTAATTTTAATGCAACTTATGATATTCGTGAAAAACTTGACAATCAGTTGAATAACGCTTTCTACTTTAATGCAGCAAATGTTAGTCTGGAGGACTATGATGCCAAATGTATTGTAGAAGCAGCTCGTGATTTTCTTTGTCCTCAAGACTGCAATAGACTTTGGTTGCTGCCTGCATTTGTCGAAAGAGAGACTATTGCTCATGTTGCTGCACACCATCAACGATTGCTTCCGAAAGGTCGTCTCATCGTTGTCAGTCCAGATCCTAGCACATTGACAGCAGCAGCACCCCATAGTGATATTGTTATCGATCAGAGGCAAGTGTTAGAACACATTAATATTCAGGCTTTACAAGAAGAAGGTTTTTTCCCAAAAAATAGAAATGTTCGCTTGAGTGGCAAAGGAACGACACTTTTAGCTGGCTTTATTTGGGCTATGGTTCATGGGTTAATTAATGATGAAACCTATGTAGGCCATACCGATACTGATGAAATCAATTTAGATTTTTCTGGACCCTATTATCAGGCAGGTTCAAAAGAAAGGCTTCGTGTTAGCCCCTACAGACCTGCCGAATATATGGCAGCAGCAGCGGCCTATATGCCAAGCTCTCATAAAGTCTCTGTTGTTCAACCTGCCAAAGCAGGTATCCGAAGAAAGGGGGAAGTCAACCTACCAACCTGGATGATGATGGCTAATACCACAATTGGAGATGCAAAAATGAGGCAGATGGGATTGGAACTGTGTCGAGTTGCATGGCCATCCCCAGGAGAAGCTATTGTGCGTGCGTGTGTGTATCGAGATATGCCATGGCTAGGAACAACGGGGTTCGATCTAGATCGTTATGCAAAGGCATTTTATCTGGAAATGGGCTTTGGTGGATTTAGATGTGCAGATAATTATACATTTGTACAAGTAGGGATTCCTGCCCCTAAAATTGAGAGCTACGGGGTTAAAGAGATTGATGATATCGGACAGGCTATATTGGCAACCAGTATCTATTCAATACAAGAGCAATTTTACTATCAACAGTTAAGGGAAAAAGGTACAGCAGATTTTGCTCCGGGATATTCTGACGATCTGATTAAAGCATTTAATGAACAGTTTGCCGGAGTAGATTTGCGTGTCCCATTTACATCTCCTCCTGATATATTACAAGATGATTTTGGAACCTTGTATGTTGAGTCTGAGAGTTCTGAGCCAAATGGAGCAATGTATTCTGCCGGTCCGTTTTATTATCCGTCGCCAACGAGGATGCTAGAGATGGGAGTTATTGATTTAGATAAAATCCGAGAGGTTCCAAACCTTAGCACAAGAAATACCACATGACCAGAAATATAAACTACCCGCGAAATTTTGATTCCAAAGCAGACTCATTTGTTTTGAAGTAGAAACGTAGCGGGAAACCAATAGTAGTCGTCAACACACTTAAAGAATTGCTAATTAACAAACCCACTCCCTGCAAATGCCAATAAAATGACAATAAATAAATGCTACTGATACCGAATATCCAGTAACTAAAAAGACCAATTAACATCGGTATAGTTGTATCCTTTATACCCCGTAAAGCAGCGGTAGCAGTTGTCTCAACCCCATTAATCACTTGATGAAGCGCAATAATAACTGAAAAGATGCAAGCAAGCTGAAAAACCTCAACATCCGTCGGGTTTTTGGGAGTCAAGAAAGCATTAACAATAGGGGCAGATTCACCTGCTACAATTACCAGGGTCACTATGGTAGTGAATATTGCTAATGTAATACCAACAAATCCTGCCCGTCTAACACCTTGTGAACTTTGCTCACCATACATTTTTCCAACTCTGGCAACTGTTGCTTGGGCAACTCCCAAAACAATATTTCGGATGATATTGCCTACTTGAGTAGCGATTTGAAAAGCAGCTAAGGAAACAGCACCGAAATAGCCAAAGAAGTAAACTAAAACAATGTTAAAGCTTCCTGCTGAAATATATTGAATTCCGATTGGCAAACCGAGCTGAAAAATTTCTTGGAAGACTGAGGCATTAAATTGTAAGCATCGCCTGAAGAGTTGATAATCTTTAAAGTCAGGATTGAGGCAGATAAAACTCAAGGCAAATAGTATTTGAAACCATAATACAATTACTGTTGCCCAACCAATTCCTGCTAAACCAAGTGCTGGAAAACCAAATTTACCAAATGCCAAAATATAATTGGCTCCAGCATTGAGGAAAATACTACTTATGGCAATTGCTGTTATGACTTTTGGTCGATTAATTGCTGTCAAAACGTTGCGCAAAACTTCATAGCCGAATAAAGCGGGCAGCCCCCAGAGTATAGCTTGTAAGTAAGATTTCCCTTGGAGGATAATAGCATCGTCCTGACCGAGAAAGGCTATCCATGTAGAGCTAGCCCCAAGAATAGCCATCATTGGTAACGCAATTAGTAGCGCTAGATAAAAACCTTGCCCGACAATAGGGCCTAATTTAGAAAACTGTTTTTTCCCGAAGGCAATTGCAGCAACTGTGTTGACGGCAGAGATGATAAAAATGCCGATATTGAAAAAGAAGCTAAATGTCACACAACCAAATGCACCACCAGCTAAGGTTTCAGTTCCTAATTTTCCCATTGCCCAGGTATCAACTGTGAGTAGACTAACCTCAATCAGTTGAGCCAGACTTAATGGAATTGCTAAAGTAATGCAGCTTTTGGCTTCCTGATAAATTTCAGATGAAAGTAATTTTGCCAAAAAGTCAAGGTGTTGTGAATAGATTTTCATTTTAGGTTTACTATCATTACTTTTTATAATAGAGTTGTTGGGAAATAAAAATTGAACAATGCTCAAAGGCTTACTCTATAAGGTTTTAAGTATTTTGGGACAGAAAAGCGCTATAAACTTTGAATAATAAGGGTTTGAGCCATTTTTTTAGCTTAATTCCCAACAACTCTAATGTAAGCTAAAACCTATTTTTTAATTTTTGACTACCGTGAAACAGCATAAAATTGCGGGGTTGTTCATTAATAGACTTCTTCCAGAAGTCAGGGAATAGGGAATGAAATTGTTGATTTCATTTTTTATTTTTGGAGATGTCTAATGGATAATTGATAATCAGGGCTTGCTGAATAAATCTAAAAGTATTGACAGATAAAGGTTGAGCGCCTTTTTGATTGAAAAAGTACCTGGTTTTCAGCTCTTCATGCTCATGCATGTTAGCATTTTTGGCACATTGTTGGGCAAAAAAATTACCCCCCTACTCCCCTACTCCTTTGACTTCTGACTTCTGACTTGCGCGTAGCGCTATACTCCTTACCCCCGAAAGTTGGCGGCGGCAGCAGGCCAGTTTTTATTAGCGCGGGCAATATTGCCTGGAATATCCCGTTCCCAGCGATCGCGAATCCTTAAACTGAAATTGAGATATAGCTTCCCTTCGACAATGCTCCAGGCTTCTGGAACGATAGGGGCTGTGTATCCATTAGCAACGGCAAAAGCACAGAAACCCCCATACTGCGGGGCATATTGCTCTGGGGAAGCTGCAAACAAGTCGCGATTTTTGGCACTGGAAAACCACCAGTTTACACCCATCCAGTTGTGAGTAAATTGTTGATTTCCTTGAACAGGTTGACCTACTTGAAAATACGCAACTGGATCAGCACCTAGAATCGCAACTCCGTTTTCCGCAAAAATCGGCTCTGTAACATTGGCGATTTGAGATTCATCTACCTTGTTGGACGATACGGCAGCAGGCGGTACGGGATCGGTGGATAGTTCCACTGATGACTGAGGGGAATCTTTCGCTTGTAGGGAAGCACACCCCATAACCAACCCGAAACTAACTGAAGACAGGACAAAATATCGACGTTTCATCTTAACTTTTTCTCAACAAGATTTTGGGATTGCAGGATCGACATCTTTAACTTAAGCCAGTCAACTGAGCAGACTGTGAGAAATTGCTGAAACTTTTCATAATAGCCTTTTCACTACTTGCTGCTGTACCGTAGGAATTTTCCATACAATGTCCCTACCTATTCCCTACCCCCTAAGCACGAAAATCATAGCTAAATTCACCAATACCTGTCAAGTCTAAGCTATCGTAGTAAAAAAGTCCTCAATATAGTGAATATCTCAAACAATGAAAAAATTTCTGTTTGTCTGCTTATTCTTAATTGGGCTTGGTTGGGCCTTATCTAATTTCTCTGGTTTGGCCAATAAAGGAGTCTACGACTCAATTGTGTTAGACTTCCGTGAAGATATCGGAGTTACTAAAATTGTCAATCAAATTAGGACAATCTCCGATGAATACCAAGTCACACCTCGTCTAAATAGTGAATTTTCCATATCAGATAATGTATATATTGTCAAGGGCGATCGCCAACTCCTCAAAAACCTCAGAAGCTCTCTAGGCAAATATACTGAATACATAGAACCGAACTACGTCTATAGCGCGGATGCCATCATTTTTGAAAATGGTGACGGTGTTCCTAACGACCCCATGTATGGTAAACAATGGAACCTCCGGAGCATCAATGTCGAATCTGCCTGGAATGAAACCAAAGGCGACGGGATAACTGTGGCAGTTATTGATACAGGTGTTTCCAAAGTTCCCGACCTGGAAAAAACAAATTTTGTACCAGGGTATGATTTTGTTAACGACCGCACATTAGCTACCGACGACAATGGTCACGGTACTCATGTTGCAGGTACTATTGCCCAAGCTACCAACAACAACTATGGTGTAGCGGGTATCGCCTACGAAGCTAGCATCATGCCTCTAAAAGTATTAGCTGCTAGTGGTGGTGGAACAGTTTCCGATATTGCTGAGTCCATAAAATTTGCTGCTGATAACGGTGCAGACATTATTAACATGAGTCTTGGTGGTGGCGGTGAAAGCCAAATAATGAAAGAAGCAATTAACTATGCCCACAATAAAGGCGTAGTTGTCATTGCTGCTGCTGGCAACGCCAACCAAAATTCAGCGAGTTATCCCGCTCGTTATCCCCATGTTGTGGGTGTCTCCGCTACTGACCCTGCTGGAGAAAAAGCTCCCTACTCCAACTTTGGTGCAGGAGTTGATATTTCTGCTCCTGGCGGTTCCACCTCTGGTAAAAATGAAGCTGGCGGTATTCTCCAAGAAACCATTAACCCAGAAAATGGCAAGAGTGTATTTGCCTCCTTCCAAGGAACAAGCATGGCATCTCCCCATGTTGCGGGTGTGGCAGCATTAGTCAAAGCTAGTGGTATTGAAGACCCAGAAGAAATCACCAACATTCTCAAAAAATCTGCTAGAGCTGTTAAAGAAGACCCGTTAAATCATTTTGGTGCAGGTCAGTTGGATGCAGCAGCAGCAGTAAAGTTGGCAATTAGAGGTCAAATTACCTTCCGCGACTTCTTCCGGTGGTTGCATGATAACGGTTATCTCAATCCTGGTTTTTGGCTTGATGGTGGTGCAGTAGCGTTGTTGCCGAAGTTGGCAATGGTGTTAGGGTCTTATATATTAGCTTGGTTGCTGCGGAATTATTTCCCTTTCAGTTGGAGTTTTCCTCTACATACTGGATTAGTTGCTGGTAGCAGTGGGTTATTTTTCCTCCGTGGTTTCTATGTCTTTGATTTACCCCAATGGCCAATGCGTGTGATGGGTAGTTCTGTGCCCGAACTTGGTGGAGCTATTCAAGGTAGTGGTATTTTGAATCCCATTTTTGCTAGTGTATTAATTCCAGCATTATTAATAGTGTTCTTATTGGGTCATCGCCAATGGAAGTGGGTAGCGATCGGTACTACTATTGGAGTTGCTAGCTGTTTGGCTGTGAGTGCAGTTATCGATCCTGCTGTTTGGGGATTAGGTGCTGGTATACCTGCTCAAATTTTCCTAGTTGTGAATGCTCTATTATGTTTAGGTTTAGCACGTTTGGCAATTAGAACAGAGGAAAAGTTAGCATGAGTAGTATTACAGTAAGTGGTACTGTAGAAAAACAAGGATTTGGTACTGGTACTTGGGCGTTAGTAACTGATGGTGTAACTTATGAATTAAAGGATGCTCCTACCGAGCTATGTAAGTCTGACCAGAAGGCAAGTGTTACAGGTGTGGTACGAGAGGATGTAATGACAATAGCAATGATCGGTCCAGTATTGGAAGTTGAATCTTTCGAGATATTGGAATAGTGAGTTATAGCGCTACGCGCAAGTCAGATAGGATAGCCGTCAGATTAGCGACGTACAGTAGGGGCGAATGGCCATTCGCCCCTACAGGGTTTTAGTTGTGACGATGTGGTTTATCAATCTGAAAATCGCTGTAAAGTATTTATTTTGGACTTTGGACAAAATTCAGATGTAGTTAGCGTAAATATTACGCTAACTACATCTGGCAATATCCCTGCAGGTTATGAGGCGGGAAAATTGTTACGTTCGCTCAATCTAAAAGTCAAACAGTGGTGGTATTTTCTACTTCACCCAGAAATACCGCCTGATAATAATCTAGCAGAGCGGTCCCGCACGATTGGCTATCACTAAAAGAAAGGTAAGTGGTGGCTCCAGAAGCATGGAAAGATTTGAACACACAGCTAATTTACTAACTGTGGTACAAACTTGTCGTCGCCAGGGTCGTTCTGTAATTGATTTCTTTGAGCAGTCTTTGAAAGGGTTTCGGCTGTCGCTGACATTAAACACAGAGGGTTGCCTCAGCCGTATCGCTCTAGATAGTGATGACTTATCAGCTCTTTCTCTGATTCCTATATCTGATACCTGAATCATTCAATAGCGTTGGCGGAGCCTAGCGGCAGCTATATCGCTCTCACCTGAATCCTTACGTATTTTATGTTAATGAAAACCGCTATAAAATTTGCCAGAGTCGAAGCAACTATATTAGAAGACATAAAAGTCAGAGATTTATTAATAACTGGATGGGGAAAAGACCAAGAATATATAGGAGCAAATTTAAGAGGAGCAAACCTCATAAGTGCCGACCTTAGTAATGCCAATTTAAAACTAGCAGACTTAGGAGAAGCTTCTCTACAAGCTGCCAATTTAAACAACGCAAATTTAACCGAAGCATTAGCAATAGGCACTAATTTTACCACCGCTCAAATGTCAGGAACTTGTTTAGAAGGTTGGAATATAGACCACACTACCATCCTCGATAATGTTGAATCAAAATATATCTATTTATTAGAGGAAGCTAAACCAGAAACAGACGATAGGGAACGTCGCCCTAGCAGTGGATATTTTCAAGAGGGAGACTTTACAAAATTATTCCAAGAAGTCTTAAATACTGTAGATTTAATTTTCCGAAATGGAGTAGATGCCAAAGCATTTATGTCATCTTTCCAACAGGTACAAGTGGAAAACGAAGGCATCCCCATGAAAATTCAAGGAATGGAAAATAAAGGTGATGGAGTAGTAGTAATTAGAATTGATGTACCCCCAGAAACGAAGAAGGAAAAAATTCATCAAGACTTTATGGAAATATACGAGCAAAATGTGAGAGTGCTAGAGGAAAAATATCAGAAAGAATTACAAGAAACCAAACGATATATAAGTCAAAATATTCAGGATAATCAGAAACAACATCAGATGGAGTTGGCAGAAATAAAGAAACAAGATGCTCGTTTAGAAGAGCAAAATAAACATATGATATCTTTGGTTAATGAGATATTTCAAAAATCAACCTCTGCTAATTATTTAGTGACTCTCAATTTTGAAGGGGGAAGTTTTGCCACAGGTTTTCCAGTTATTAGAGCTAATATTTGGTTAGAAAATCATCCTTTCCCAATTTCTTTTTCCAGTAACTTACCCCCGAATTCAGACTTTTACAACGTTTAAACAAGCAAAATAATAATCGTGGATTTACTTTAATCGAGTTATTAGTTGTGATTATTATTATCGGAATTTTGTCAGCTATTGGTTTAGGTACCTTTTTAAATCTAGTCTCTAAAGCCAAAGAAAAAGAACCTGAACTTAAGATAAATGGTGCCAACAAGATCCAAATGAACTACTATTATGAGAATGGTAAATTTAGTAGAAATTCAGTAGCAGATGTAGAGTTACCTACCGAAACAGAAAACTATGTATATGATGTTCGAGATCAAATCATATTTTTGACAATTCCTTCTGAATTATCAATTATTATAGGTCAACCTAAAGATAATCAACACCGAATCAGGTATAGCATTCTTTTTGAGAAATGGTATAAGGCGATCGCCAATATTGAATATTATTGAATATTTTCGTACTAAAATCATTCTAACTGACTTGGGCACATCCTACTTCGCCACAGTTCAAAATTACTATTGATTCTGCATTAATATTACCATATCTAGTAATAAATACTCTACTTATCCAGCTTCACTTCATGGCAAATAATATTACAACTTTAGGAAAAAAAATCAGTATAAAACACTGCAAAACATCAATTAACACTCTGCCATACTAAATTATAGTATCTCTAAAGGCATTGTAGTTTCTGAAGAAAATTGAGAGAAAAACTCAACATTTTTTTCTACAAACTTAAATCTATCTCAATTATTTATATATAATAATCCCCCCGATAAAACAGTAATCTACCAGGGGATATTGCAGCTATTTATCTAGCAGTAACAACTATGGGGTTAGCATCTTTCTTGAAAGACACAAGAGAAGGATGAAAAGTTATTTATTAATTATGAGGAGTAATTAACCATGGAAAAAGCATTTAAAGCTCAAAAAACAAACAACCTTACAAGTAATTCTTATGGTTTGAGCCGTTGGTTAAAATCTCTAACCCTAGGCATAATTCCTGCTATTTTAACTGCTTTACCAGTCAATGCAGCCAAGCAAATTTCTGTAGGTCACGAAGGTTTAAATACTTTCATTTCAGTATCAGCATTAGAAACTTATGCTAAAAATGGAGAAATTAACTATGAACTAGCTAGCTATATGCTGCTTTTAGAAGCTGAAGACGAACAAGAATATCGAGAATTATTGCAAACTCGCTACAATTTTCCGCCTCAAATAGTTTCTCAATTTCTCCACTCACCTATGGGAAAATTATTCCTCAAAAGTTTAGGAGAAGTAATTAAAACTCAATCAATTTCTGATGATTTATCATCTGTTGAAAATGGTGCAGAAGCAATTAAAACAGCCTTGTTAAAATCTGTAAATGATTCTGAAGGCTTAACTATGATAAATTTTCTTCGTCATTTTCCTAGTGATGTTATGTGGCTAGAAGCCAAGAAAATTTTGGCTGTAACTGAAAAAGTTTCTACAGTACAAGAACAGACAAAAGCTTTTGTTGAAACAGTAGCAAATCTAACATTAAAAGAAGCCGATCGAGAAAACAAAGTAGATTATTCTCAATTACCAGATATTAGAAAAAAAGGAAAATATAGCTTTTCCCAACAAGAAATTATTCTTGAAGATACTGGACGAAATCGTAAATTTTCATCCAAATTTTATTTCCCAAATACCTCTTCAAAAGAAACACAAATTCCTGTAGTAGTTATTTCTCATGGTTTAGGCTCCAATGGGGTAAACTTTGAGAGTTTAGCTGAACATTTAGCCTCTTATGGATTTGCTGTTGCCCTACCCCAACATCGAGGCAGTAATTATGAATATATTCAGAAATTTTTAGCAGGTAAAACTAAAGATATGTTCCAGGGCAATGAATTTATTGATCGCCCTTTGGATATTTCTTTCTTATTAAATGAATTAGAGCAGTTAAATAAATATCAATTCCATGGTCAGTTAAACTTAGAAAAAGTTGGTATGTTTGGTCATTCTTTTGGAGCTTCTACCGCTTTTGCTTTAGCAGGTGCTGAGATTAACTTTAATCAACTCAAACAAGATTGTGGCCCAGAAATGGAAGTTTTGAATATGTCGCTGCTGCTACAGTGTCGTGCGTTGGAATTGAAGCCACAAAAATATAACTTCAAAGATGATAGAATTGCAGCAATATTTGTACTTGACCCAGTAAATAGTAGTTTGTTTGGAAAAGCTGGTATGGGTCAAGTTAAATTACCTGTTTTGTGGGGAAGTGGGAGTGAAGATAAAATTACTCCCATAGTTTTAGAACAAGTAAACTCTTTTACTTCGTTGACAACTCCTGATAAGTATTTAGTCTTAACAGAAGGAACAGATCATATTAATATTAATTTGGGTGCAGTGCACAAAAATGCTTTCACTTCTCTAGAAGACTTGATTAAACCAGACCCAGAAGTAGTAATTGGTTATGCTAATGCTTTTGGTTTAGCATTTTTCCAAACCCACATTGCCGATCGCTCTGAATATCGCTCTTATTTGCAAGCATCCTATGCTCAGACCATCAGCGAACAACCTTTTAATCTAAGTTTGGTGAAGTCTTTGTCAGAAACTCAGTTAAACAAAGTATCGAAACAAGCAAGAACAAACTAATTAGATTATATTTGGAGTAGGGGCGGGTTTTAATTGAAATTAATGTTTTGACATCCTCCCGATGCTGCTCTACGAGACAGCGCGGGATTCCCTAACATCACTTATAGGGGCTTTCTGCTGCCTCTTGCAGAGGAGCTGCGCTAACAATGCACCCGCCCTCCGGGATCTATTCCCTTCCGGTCTTACAGTCGCTCCACAGACTGACACTGCGAGTCCCGCAGCCAAAATATTTATTGAAGCGTTAACATCACGGTCATGGTGACTACCACATTCAGGACAGTCCCACTCTCTGATACTTAAAGGTAATTTTTCCACTATGTGCCCACAATTAGAGCAACGCTTTGTTAGCGTTAGCGAAGCTCCTCTGTAAGAGGCAGCTCCTCTGAAAGAGGCATTAGGGAAATATCTATCAATTTTGATTAATTCCCGTCCATACCATTCAGCTTTGTATTCTAATTGCCTCACTAACTCTCCCCAGTTGGCATCACTTATTGCTCTTGCTAATTTGTGATTCTTGACCATGTTTTTTACTGCTAGATCCTCAACTACTATCGTTTGGTTTTCTCTATATTAGTTGGGTTGTCAGTTTATGGGTATAGTCAATCCGGGAATCTTTAATTTGGGCGTGGATTTTTGCTACTTTAAGTCTGGCTTTTTGATAATTATTAGATCCCAAGGTTTTCCTGGATAGAGATTTTTGAGCTAACCTTAGTTTTTTGTGTAACTTCTGAAGATTCTTAGGGTTAGCTACTTTTTTTCCATCACTGGTAGTTAATAGGCACTTGATTCCTAAGTCAATGCCTACCTGTTTCTTAGTTGGCTTGAGTTTTAAATCTCTGGTGTCTTTGACTCTCAAAGACACAGACCATCTACCGGAAGGGTCAAGCTTGACTGTTATTGTGATTGGCACACAGTTTTGGGGTAATTGCCTACTCCATCTGATAGGTAATGGCTCTGCAGATTTAGCTAGATAGACTTGACTATCTTTCCATTTGAAAGCAGACTTTGTGAACTCAGCACTACCACCATTGCGCTTTTTCTTGAAATTAGGATATTTAGCGCGTCCACTAAAAAAGTTAGTGAAAGCTGTTTGTAGATGTCTCAAAGCTTGCTCTCCGTGGTACACAGCTAACTTCACTCAGAAAATCCAAATCTTCCTGTTTTTTCCAACAAGTAAGCATAGCTGAAGTTTCTTTGTAGCTTACTCGTCGCTTTTGTTCATACCATACTTGATTTCTAGCTGCTAAAGCTTTGTTTTAGACTAAGCGTACACAACCCGAAGTTCTCCATAACAAATTTTCTTGTTCTGGAGTGGGGTAAAATCTAAATTTGTACGCTTTTTCAATCATTTACTGTCTATTTATTCAACAAAAACATTTTAACAGATTATGTGTGAAACTGCAAGATTGATTGGTTTTCCCATGCGACGCTCCCGTTACCGGAGAGCGCGGGTCTCCAACCAACATTTAGATGAAAATTCAATCAGATGAACTCGCCCTATTGATAATGATATAACGCACAAAATTAGCTGTGTCAGTCTAGTAGGTTGTGGGCAAAAATTATATCATGTCCGATGCTACCAGACATGATATTAAACCTTTTTTCCTTCTTTTCTTCTTTCCTTTTTCCCTCTTCCTTCTTCCTTCTAAGATTCACCAACCCCTATTATTTTTTATTATTTTTGATTAATTTACTCTTTAACTGATACCTCACAGTAGCGTAAACTGCTTTGTAAGAAGCATTAATATTATATTCCTCTTGCAACCATGTTTGAATTTCTCCATAACTCTGAAAACCATTATCGGGGTCATTCAGTCGTTTTTCCAACTTATCTCGCGCTTCTGCTGGAATTGCTGGTTTGCGTCCCCCATTTTGTTTTACCTGCAATAATCCTGATAGACCATCCTTACGATATTGCCTCAACCACCGTTGTACTGTAATCCGATTTACCCCTAGAGTAACTGCCAATTCTGTGACAGTTGCTACTTGACCAATTTTAAATAGATACAATGCTTGAATCTTCTGAAAACCACTGGCGGTTTTTTGATGATTTAACAATTTTTTCAGTTCTGGAACTGTTTCTGTGATTTCTATTTTGCATACTCCGGCCATATTTATTTTCCTTGATATCTATACTACTTTTGTGATCTAAAAATCTTTTCTATAATATCTGTAGCATACAAAAAAGTAAATAGTCACTATAGTATTTTTAACAAAGGCAGGACTTATGCACGAGAACCCAGGAACCCAGTTTTTTTCGTAGCAACCAGGTTTCGCGTGCGTAAGTCCTAAAAAAACTAAGTAGATAGGTTTGACATCCTCGGTACAACTGAAACCTATGATAACTATTCTCTATCTTGAGTCTTTTTAGATTGAGTAATAAACAGCTTTTGTAGTTCTGAATTACTTGGTTTATTTTCTCTTAATTTATACTTCTTTTGGCAACAAGCTAGACTATCATTCCCAACAACACGGACACAACCAAACACCTTTGCTAATCTGGTTTTTTGTCCCCGTGTTGGATAAATACGATACTTAAATCTAGCTTTCATAATTCTTATCTAAACTAATAATGTGATAGCATACTTGAAGTAGCACTCAGCACTCAGCTATATAGCAATCAGCTTTTCAAGGTTATAATGGGGGATACTCAAGACAAGCAGCTCCGCGTCTTATAACCCCCACGCAAAGCGCACCACTAATTAGGCAAATATATATAGTGGGGGACTTAAACCCTCTAATTTTTAGCTGATAGCTGATAGCTAGTTAAAGAATGTAGAATGTAGAATTAAGAATTAATTTTTAATTCTTAATTCCATTGACTTTTTTCTCCAATAAAAAGTCGCCCGCTTATGGGCGAGGCTTCAGACCCATTTTTTCGGTGAATAAACTTCACTATGTAACAAAAATTTTATGCAGCCAAAACCCTTGATATGGCTTTTTTTTACCTCGTTATAATCCCTTCGGACATAGTGATATTTAATTACATCTGGTTACTTAAAGTGTATACTGACTTATGAAGTTATTCAATAAATTTTTGTGTATTCAGGTAAACTATCTACAGCCATAAGCGATAAAAATATTGATAAAATTGAGAGGAGCAAGCATGGGTAAGAGAAACCCCATTACATTTATTCTAATTATCCTGGCTTTAGGTTACGGCGGTTCAATTGTTTGGTTAAATAATGTACAAAAAAAATCCATAACTATAGCTCAACAAAAAATAGCTAGTTTAGGAGACATCAATCAAAATGTAGATATTAATAAACTTAGAGCAGCACGAAATCAATTGCCCAAAGCAATAGCCATTTTAGAACAAGCAATTCAATTACCTGGTATACCCTTACAACCTGTATCCAGAGAAATAGTTAAACTAAATTATCAACTAACAGCAATAGAGAGAAAACTATATTTAGAAGAATATGGATTTATATATTTAAAGTTAGCAAAAGAGTCAGCAATGGCAGCAGCTTTATTAGTACAAAATCCACCCCATCCTATTAATACTTGGTATAAAGCACAAGAAAAATGGCAATATGCAATTAATTTATTAGAAAAAATTCCTCAAGAGAGCGGTTCATATCTAGAAGCTAGAGAAAAGTTAAAACTTTATCGCGAAAATTATCAAGTAATAACTAAAAGATTTAATTGGGCAAAACAGGCAATTGAAATTAATAACCAGGCTAAACAAAAGATGGAAAAAGGAAATTATTGGGGTGCAATTAGAGACTTAAAAAAAGCGATAAATCTCAACCCTGGTCAGAGTGAAACTTACTTAAGTAGAGGAGTTGCTTATTCTCAAGTGGGAATGAGAAGAGCAGCGATCGCCGACTTTAATAAAGCTATCCAAATAAATCCTGGAAATTCTCAAGCTTATTATTACCGAGGTGATGAATATCTACAATTAGGAGAAAAACAAAAAGCACTGGAAGACCTAAATAAATCTATTAAAATTGATGCTAATAATCCTAAATCTTACTTGAATAGAGGGGTAGTTTATTATTTAATTGGAAATCAAAGTAAAGCAATGGAAAATTTTCAGCAAGCTGCTTTTCTTTTTGGATTAGATGGAGATTCAGAAAGTCAAAAAATTGCAGTAGATATGCTAAAAAGATTTCAAGAATAGTATAGCGCTACGCCCAAGTCATTTCAGTTATCAGTTATCAGTTATCAGTTATCAGTACCTCCTGCTTAACCAGGAGGCTTGAAATACGGAATATTCTTTTGTCTTGGTCGATTGGATATGGCGTTTCGCTACGCGACATTAAAAGCGGAGCGGCTCTGTAAGAGCGTGAAACCTCGCCATCCCATCCTAAGGTCATGCTCCGCTTTCCGACCGCTTTTTATCCCCTTAAAAGAGGAGGCGTAACTACCCAAATTTTTCGGTCAAAAGTTAAAAGTAATATCTGACTTATTCTGCTTGTTGCCTATGAGTTTGGGTCAGTAATTCGCAAATTTGCTCAAGGTAGAATAGAAAATCCTAAATGATTAGCAATTGAACGTTGACGCATGGGTATAAGAGTATGAACTGGTGAATTTAGTAATTTTCCTTGATCATCAGGTCTTACTACTAAAGTTGTTGAACCTCCACCATCTAAATTTAATGCCTTATCTACACCTAAATTAATCATAAATTCCTGTAGTTCTGCCATAGTAAGACCATCACTATAAAAAGGCTGTTTACCATCAACTAAAACTAACCATAATTTATCACCTTTTTGATTAGTTGCTACTGCTGTCCGTGGATAAGGTCTCTGATTAAAAGGTGAATTTCCTGGCACAGTAATTGCCTGACCATTAGCAATTAAAATTAAATTACCAGAAATAGCTTGAGTAGTTTGAACCGGACAAATAGAATTATCTGATATTTGAGCATAGTTCTTGACATTAAAACATAAAGTCGGCCAATTTCTATCAATTATAGAGTAGTCATCACCATTAGATATTGCTCGTCCGACTACGTTGACTAAATCCCCACTTTTAGGGTAAAAGTCCCAAGGTGTCTTTTCATAAAATGGGGAGAAAAAATTGGCATTTATTCCTAGCTGTAAATCAAATTCATTGACAAATTCGGAAGTAGTACGAGCCGGAATTTTCATATCTGGAGAAGTGGAAATTCTTGGCGTTACTAATACTTTAAATCCTGGTGTAGAAAGGTCAATAGTAACAACATGAATCATAATCGGACGCGGTTGAGAAAAAGCAATCCTTTCATATAAAACTCCAGGAAATAGTAATAAATTTGTGTTAGTTCGAGGAGGGCGAATAAAAGATAATATAGTAAAAATTGTAATGATTAAAATTAAGGAAAAGACGATGCCAATAGTTAAGAGCGATCGCCATCTAATAATTCTAGATCCAGACATTAGATAAAATCCTCATTTTTGGAATTAATAATGAATAATTAGGGCTGGCTGAAAAAGTCTTTCTAGTCTTTTTAGTAGTCAATAGTCAATAGTCAGTAGAAATGGTCGATTAGAAAATATGTACAAAGAAATCAAGACAAATATTTGTTGCTTAAAAATCTAGGAATATATGTACTGAATACTTATCTATCTACCAAATTTAAATCTCTTGCAGTATCAACGATTTGAGATTTTAGTCATTCGTATGCTATCTTAATACTTATTTTACAAACAGTCTATTAATTATTAATTAGATATCTCCAATAATAAAAAATAAAATCAATTATCCTACATAAATTATCAATTCTCTCTTCCTGCTCCTCTTTTCTCGAGATGTCTATTGTTGAACCTATTCCTTATCTTGAATATCTTAACAAATAGGTTGTTTTCCAGGTTTCACAGCATGAATATACTCACTACCAGAATTAGGCCAACCTCTGCGATAAGCTGCCGACTCTGGTTTTCCCCATCCCAACTGCAAAAGCATCTCCAAAAAATTTGACTTTTCCCACTTCAACATATTCGCCCATTCTGTACGTTGGGCGATCGCCTCTATCTCAATTATTTCTATTGGGCGAAATTCTCGACCATGACTCACACTTAAATATAAATCCATCCCTCTGGTAACTTGGTTCCAGAAATTTAACACAGAAGCTTTTGCTGCCTGCAAAATTTCTAAATCATCCGACAAGGCAATTAACTGTTCATGCACCACAGGAAAACTAATAGTTTTCTCATTAACTGTCACTTGTCGCCACACAATACCAGAAACCAAATATTCCCTTTGATAACGATGAATAGCAGCTTTAAAATCTTGATAGGCAGTAAACTTTTGAAACGCCTCTGGTTTGAGAAATTGGTCAACTACTGGGTTTCCAGTGCGGGGGGTTGCAGCCAAATTAAGACGCTGGCCTTGTATACAAGCTTGGCGTTCTTCAGCTAAGATATTTATTAGTTCGGTAGTATTGTAGACCTTTGACATAAGGACATACTATAGTCAGAGTTATATAAAATGTCTTTATTGTGACATATTTTTGGCTCAAGCAAGAGTATTCACAAAATCTTTTTTCAAAATTATTGGAGCTAAAATAGTAGCGCCTCGAGCTTCATGGGTGTGGGTAAGTTAACATCTTGTAGCGACATAATATGACGCCTGGGTTTGTTAAAATAGAATAGAAGATAACAATAATCTTCTGCTAATGATTTGATAATTAAGTTTATTAAAGCTTGATAATATTAAAAGGAGTAAAATATGGGTTTAATTAGTGGTCTGCTGGGCAATGCTTCCGAACTTAATGTTGATTCTAAAAAACTAGATAAGTTATTCAATGAGATTTTAGTAGATGGAGAAAAAATTGAAAAAGCTTACCAGATTATCCGTGATATGTTTGTGTTTACTAATAAGCGTTTAATATTGGTAGATAAACAAGGAGTGACTGGGCATAAAATTGAGTTTCTTTCTATTCCTTACTCAAAAATTACTAAATTTTCTAAAGAAAGTGCAGGGCATTTTGATCTAGATGCAGAATTAAAAATTTGGGTGGGTAGTGAATCAGAACCAATTAGCCATGAATTTAATCGTTCGGTGAATATTAATGAAGTATATGCTGTACTGAGTAAATATGTGTTGAAGTAAATTAGAAGGTAGGGAGTAGGGAGTAGGGAGTAGGCAGTCGTTATAATAAATAGGAATGAGAACAAGTAGGGAAAAGAGATGAATATTTATAATTCATATCTAGATTATGCAACGCCAATTATCAGTTTGGTTAAATAATTTGCTTCAGCAAAGAGTAGTTCATAAGTTCATAAGTGGATCTACTCTTTATTTTTATTATACTAATTTTTGAGAGTGTTCCATCAGAGGAAGTTAAAATCTCTCTCTCAATCAATCTTTTTCCTTTATTTAAACATTATGAGTAACGGTCCTGACCGTAATCTTAAATATCCAATGCCTAATCAAACTCGATTAGTTTATTTAAAAAATATTATTAACAATCCTAACATTATTGTGGGAGATTATACTTACTACGATGATTTTGAGAATCCAGAGAATTTTGAGCGGAATGTTCTCTATCATTTTGACTTTATTGGGGATAAATTAATTATTGGTAAATTTTGCTCTATTGCCTCAGATGTAAAATTCATTATGAATGGTGGAAATCATCGGACTGATTGGTTTACAAATTACCCATTTCCTGTGTTTGAAAATGGTTGGGAAAAAGCCATGCCCGACTCTTGGCCAGACAAAGGGAATACTGTTATTGGTAATGATGTTTGGATTGGTTATGAAGCGACAATTATGCCTGGTATTCAAGTGGGAAATGGAGCGATTATTGCAACAAAATCTGTGGTTACAAAGAATGTTGAAGCCTACAGTATTGTGGGGGGAAATCCTGCTAAGGAAATTCGGAAAAGATTTGAAGAAGATATTATTAAAGAGTTGTTGGAGATTAAATGGTGGGATTGGTAAAATGTGATTTTGATGATAATCCTCTAAATATTTTATCTTAATGTCCCCATAGGTATTTTATAGAAGGATCTCGGTTAAGATCCCGAAACATAAGTACAATTGATTCAGGTATAGGGTCTTCTGATACAGAGGTACGAAATTTACTCATTAATTTTTCTCAAGTTAATTATCTTTAAGGTTTATATAGTTTAACAAAAAATTTAGTAGACAGGTTTATTCAATTTTTCAACCCTTTAAACCTCTCCTTCGCCGACTCAAACGCCTCCTGCATCACTCCCTGAATTTTCTCTGGATCTGGCTTTTTCCCTCCCATCAAATCTCCAAAATAAACACAAGCACTTTCTCCCAACGCCCAAGTATAAGTTGCTGCCCAAGAAGCAGCGATCGCGCTGCCAAACCCAGGCACAATTTTAATCAACTCTCGCCCTACTGCTTGAGCAACAAAACCGCCACCAATAGCACTAACAACCCCACCTGCTTGAGATGGAGAAATTGTTTGCCCATACAAATTTCCCAATAAACCCACCATTGACACTTGCAAGGCTGTCAATACTGGCATTGTCGCAAAAGGTAGAGGTACTGCTGCTGCCGTAGCTGCCATAATAGTAAACGATAAAATGTAACGTCGCCCCACATCTCGGTAAATATTCCCTAGTTGTTTGCTCGCTTGTTCGTCTAATAATTGATGAATAGTTCGTGCTTCTGCTTCTGGAAGTAATTCAGCTAAACTATCTCTAAATGCTTCTAAACCATAAAATACTGGGTTATACCCATCCTCTTCCAGAGTAAAGTCGAGCAACACAGAGCTATTATACAACTCCCCAAAATCTTCCTGAATAGCAGCAAAAGGGCGGTTGAGTTCTTCATATTCTGGAGGATATTCGGGATGGTCGTCAGTGGGGTTGGGATAAACTTCGTGCAGACAAGTCACTGCTAACAAACAAGGAATATTTGGATATTCCTGTCGTAACTGTTGTGCTATCTGTCGTAAAGTATCTGTGGCAAAATCATTAATTTTTACAGTCAAAATCAAGATTCTGGCGCGGTTGCTTTCCTGCTCCAACTCTCCCAAAAGTTCGTCAATAATAACAGGAATTTCCTGTTTCACATCTCCCAACCCCACAGTATCGGTAAAAATTAACAACGGCAAATCATCAGAAGGATAAGCATAACGTTGGGTGTGTTGGGTATGGGGGCGAAAACCTTGACCAATTATTTCTGGTGAAACTCCTGTTAAACCTCGCACTATGGAACTTTTACCTGTTTGGGGTTTACCGATTAATATTGCTTCAGTGGTAGGAAGTTGGGCGCGTACTTTTGCCAGTATTTCGGCAACTTGAGCTTCATCCACAGTAAACCATTGCATCATTGTTTGTGCTGCCTTACCCACAGGAAAAAGTTTCATCAAGCGGTTGTTAGTATCATGCCAAATTCCACCGATACGATTTTGCCAAGAGTCAGTTTTTGACTCTGTTTTTACATCCTCAGTCGGTCGATCGGACTCTTCAGAATTAGGTATTGGGGAGTTAATATCATTTGGTTCAGTCATTTCAGTTATCTTTATATCTGTTATCAATCCTAAATGATTTGTGAAAAAATAGGAAGATCAAAATCTTATATAGCACTAGGCAAATAGGTTAGGACATTTCTAAATCCTGAAACCTTTTGATAGTCAACTGTTCCCTGTTCCCTATTCCCTATTCAAGTAGCGCTATACTGTGACGATTTCCCAAAATTGACATCCTCCCGACGCTGCTCTACGAGACAGCGCGGGATTCCCTCTAACAGATTATTTGTAAACTCGCAACATTGATTGGTTTTCATAAACAGCAGAAATTTCCTGAAGTTATTGTCAGTTGAGCTGCTATGAGCGAATAAATATTTTTTGGTGATGATAAGAATGCCTTTGAAACCAGACTATATGCTAATTTGTTTGCTAGGTTGCCTTGCAGTAGCTGGATTGAATTGAGTATCTATAAATTGCACTGGATCATAAGTATTAATCCACAGATGAGCGCCACATTTTGCTGGTTCGTAAGGCCGATAGACGATTTGGCAAGGACCTGGAATATATAAGTCATAACCATAATCGTTACGTTCCCCATCCTTAACTGACAATATAGGTTCAAGTTGTTCAGGAAGTTTACCAAAATTACCTTTTATTTTGCTTTGATTAACATGAATCATTTTAGGTTTAGTAGATTTCTGCTTGCGCCAGATACCCTTGGGACCGCGCCGAGCCGGAATTATTCTGGGCATTCCACTTGAAGATACTGGAATTTCCCAGAATCTACCATTTTTTTTGGCTCCTTTGACTCTTCCTTGAGCCAGTAAAACTAATAAACGTTGACGAGAGATACCTAATAAAAAAGACGCTTCTCTAGTACCCATGATTTTTTTTTCAACTATTGAACAATAGTTAGATGTGCCATACTAAAATAACATTAAAGAAGTTACCTAAAAACAAACATAAACAAAATTATTGGTTTTGTCAATAAGAGAGTTTGCTGAAAAAGCATGAATCTTTAGAAGTCAACGGAGACGCCCCAAACCTAAACTGAAAAGCTTCAAACCTGAATTTCCTTAAAAGATGCCAAATGATTTCTATACTTCAATCTGCCCATCTCCCCTACTCCCCTACCCCGATCCCCTACTCCTTAAAAAGACTTTAACCCAGTTATAAATTACATCCCAAGCAAAAACTTGTTTAGGACTACCGGTTTTTGACCTTAGTAATCCTTGTATAAATTGTATCCGTAATATTTAGGTCGAGAATCTAATCGAACATGAAGCCAAGCTACACCACCACCCGCCGTACTGACCCAAAGTGGGTTATCTGAAATCTGTTGTTGCACAGTTTCTCCCACAATTCGCCACAATGCATATTTTTGAGCATCGGGCGCATTGCGAATGAAGGCTGCTAAATGGGAATAAGCTGAAAACAGAGTTTCTCCTAGAGAAGAATTTGAATCTATTGGAGATGGAACCACAAGTATTGCATCTTTGCCTAAATTCTCAAATACAACAATTCCATTGTTAACATCATCAGTTGCGAAATAATTCGCAAATGTCATTTTGTCTGGGTTGCTTGCCAACCCTGGAGAATTGAGCAACACAAATTCAAATTGACGCTTTAGAGTATCTTTAGTAATAGGTGGTGTCTCCCAGCGATATGCTGAAAAGGGCGACTCAGATAAAAGTGAAATGAAGAAGGCACAGAAGTCTGAGTCAGACTGCCAAAGATTTAAAACCTCAGCATAAGATATCGGTTTACCATTGTCAGTCACTGTGTATTTATGAACGCGACTTTCCTTCAGAATTTCATGGCTAGCATCAAACATTAAATATCTCCAGAAAAGAGGGAATAGGGAATAGAAAATAGGGAGAAATAACTGATAATTTCTGTACGATAATTGATTTTATTTTTGATTTTTGGAGAAGTCTATTTGTTAATTGAATCAGGACTTAAGCAGAAACCAGGTTTATGAAAAATTAGTAGTTTGAACAAATAATCAGAGAAATAAACTCGCTTTTCTCCTGACTCCTCAAATCCTATTTACTCTTTTGCCAATCTTCTAACGCTGCAATAACAAAGCTACTAGCAGGATGATTCAGGAATTGTTGAAAGGCAGCAACTCCACCAGATTTTATGGCACTTAATATTCTTTCTGCTTTTGTTTGATTATTATCAATTTGTGTAATTACTTCTTCAGCAATTTTCACTTTGCCTGGCATTGTATCTGACGGGTAAGTTTTATCTAGTTGCTCTAATAATTCTTGAATATCTTTTGCTGCTTGTGCTAAATTTTGTTCTTGAGATTCGTAAATTGTACGAGCAATTTTTGCAGAGTCTTTAATTTCTCCTTTACCAGCTAAACCATAAATTTCTCTTCCGCTACCAGCCAAACCATCAATTTTTCCTCTGTTGCCAACTGCTCCATGAATTTCTTGAGCATTAATTTCGTCTCCACTACTTCCTGACATATTTGTACCTCCTTGATTACTATACTCTCCTATATTAACACCAGGGCGATTAACTGCTGCACTTAATACACCTTTATACCATTCAATATCTTTTTCTCTGTGTGCCAATATTGCTCGAAGTTGTTCTGCTGAAAGTGCTTTTAACTCATTATAAGTCTCGAAATATTCTTGATCTAAAACTGAATGGTTAGCTTCAGGTGTAGTGTCAGCTCTAATCAATAATTTGTCGTTATTTTCCCCTCGAAACTCCACAGAACGGATTTTTATTTCTGCTTCTGGATGGTCTTTTTGTAGTTTCTCAAATGAATATCCAGCTATTCGGGGGTCTACTCCTTGATTATGATAAAGGTCTAAGGTATTGACAAAAGGTTTGATAAAATCTACAAATTCCCCTTCTTCAAAAATTTTATCTTCATCGGCAGGTTTTCGGCGCAGACGCTCATCCAAACTTTCTTCAGTTGGAAGCTTTAAAAAGTCAGGTCGTCCTCTATTCTGAGGTAAGCGCATATAAACATAATCACATTTGATACTCTTTAGTATAGTTTTGGTAGTTATACCCCAATCTTCTATGAATGCTCCGGTTAAAGTTGATCCTGTGAAGTCAGCTTGGTCTAAAAATGTTCCTACTAATTTGGTACAAGAAAGGTTTGCATCTTGAAGGTTGGCTGAGTTGAGATTCGCTTCTATGAAACTGGCATTAGTTAAATTTGTTCCCTTAAGATTGGTTCCTTGAAGATTTAAGCGATGAAAATCCAGGTTTTCTCCTTGACCTGTTCTAACTAACTCTCTGACTTTGGCATCTTTTAGATAAGTTTCCCCTGGTCGTATGCGGTCTAGTTTAACAGTATCTCTCCAACAAGTACGAGTTATGTTAGTACCTCTAAAATCTGTGCTTTTCAGTCTGGCTGCTGTAAAGTTAGCATCAGTCAAGTTAGCACCCCTAAAGCTAGTGCCTCCTGTTGCTGCAAAGGCAACAGCAATTTTCCGAACTAGACTGTGCTTCTCATCTCCACTATTAGCTTGCCAACCAATGTAACTTCCTAGCAATACTGCTGCCACAGCTATACCACCAGCTATTGCTCTACTCTCCCAGGATTCAACAGCACTCAGAGCATCAAGCATAGCCCCTTCGACCTTTTCAGCTACAGCTAGAGTTCCGGCTGCTACCATAGCTGCTACCGTTACACCTACAACAGCAACAAATGCCCCAGACATGACTCTAGCTACAAAAATAGTCAAGGTTATTATTACAGCCAAAGCCACAACTACAACAATAAAAATGGCTACAGCCGCTGTCCCTGTTCCTACTCCCCCCACTGTCCCGTAAAAAATTCCACCTATAGCTACAGCCGTAGCCAGAGACAAACCTATGGTAATTATAGCAGTTATATATCCCTGGAGAATACTAAAAATAAAGAAAGCAGCTAATGCTACAAAGACAATCACACCCAAAGCAATAGGATGAGGTTTTTGAATGAATGCAGGCTGTAGCATACCAGAAGCCATAAGACTAGCCAACCCAGATGCTGCTCCTAATAGTGCCGACACTAAAAGTGACACTCCTACCAAGAGAACTGCCCAACGCCTCTGTAATCCAGCTTTAGCTCCACAAAACTTAGCCCCCGTTAGATTTGCCCCACGAAAATTAGTACCCCGAAGATCGGCAAAACTGAAATCTGCATCAGACAAATCTTCTCTCTTAAAAGACAGACCTCTAAGATTTTCTCTTTGGAAATTTCGTTCACCTTGTTGATATAGTTGCAATATTTCACGTTGACGCGGATTCATATTTTTTATCTATTAATAAGCACTTAGTAGTAGTAACGCACCGCAATATTTGGGATAGACGGTGCGTTACATTTCATCAACGCACCCTACCAGACCTACTAACAATTATTATATAGAATCCATTCGGTATCTTTTGAATTAATTACTGCTCTATAAGCATGGGGAAGGAAATTTGACTACCCATCACCTCTGGCGGGGTGCTTCAGTCAATGAATAATTCTGACTCTTATAAAGTAATGGAAGAAAAATTTGACTACTCATCACCTCTGGCGGGGTGCTTCAGCAAATGAATTAATTCTGAACTCTATAAGTAATAGAAGGAAAATTTGACTATCCATCACCTCCAGCTGGGTGCTTCAGAAAATGAATTAACTATTGCTCTATACGCATGGGGAAGGAAAATTTCACGACTCATCACCTCTGGCGGAGTGCTTCAGAAAATGAATTAATTACTGCTCTATACCCAATAGTAAAACACCGAAATATTTGGAAGAGGCGGTGCGTTAGATTTCATTAACGCACCCTACTGAACTATTACTTCTGACTTCTGACTTCTAACTTCTGACTTTTAATCACGCTCCACCGCGCAACTTATCCAACACACTCCGGTCTTGCAAAGTCGAAGTATCCCCAGCAATTTCCTGACCTGCTGCCAGAGAACGCAACAACCGTCTCATAATCTTACCAGAACGAGTCTTCGGTAAATCCTCAGTAAACCGAATCTCACCAGGACGAGCGATCGCTCCAATCTCCTGTACAACGTGCTGCTTCAACTCCCTCTCCAAATCTGCATTAGCCTCCCGTTCCCCTTCCAAAGTCACAAAAGCCACAATATCCTCACCCTTAACCTCATCAGGCTTACCAACAACCGCAGCCTCCGCCACAGCAGGGTGAGACACCAACGCCGACTCAACCTCCATAGTACCCAGACGATGACCAGACACATTCATCACATCATCAACACGACCCATCACCCAAAAATAACCATCCTCGTCTTTATGAGCACCATCACCAGCAAAATAAATATATTCCCCATTTTTCGGCCGTAGGTATTCCCAATAAGTACGACGGAAGCGATCGTCATCACCATAAACAGTCCGCATCATTCCAGGCCAAGGATGCTTAACCACCAAATAACCACCACTATTACCATCAACAGCCTCTCCTTCCTGATTAACAATATCAGCAATAATGCCAGGGAAAGGCAAAGTCGCCGAACCAGGTTTAGTAGAAGTAGCACCGGGTAAGGGAGTAATCATAAATCCACCAGTTTCAGTTTGCCACCAAGTATCAACTATTGGGCACCGCTCTCCACCAATAACGCGATGATACCACATCCAAGCTTCTGGGTTAATTGGTTCTCCTACAGTTCCCAACAAACGTAGAGAAGTTAGATTTCTGGAGTTAGGATGTTCTTCTCCCATTTTCATTAATGCTCTAATAGCAGTAGGAGCAGTGTAAAAAATGGTAACGCCATATTTTTCTACTACATCCCAGAGACAACCAGGATTAGACGCCCGTGGTGCACCTTCATACATCAGGCTAGTAGCACCGTTGGAGAGTGGACCGTAGACAATATAACTGTGACCTGTAATCCAACCCACATCAGCCGTACACCAATATACATCTGTGTCTTGAAGGTCAAACGCCCATTTATTAGTAACGTGAGTATAAAGGTTATAACCCCCAGTAGTGTGTACGACTCCTTTAGGTTTACCTGTTGTTCCACTTGTGTAGAGAATGAATAGCATATCTTCACTATCCATCGGTTCTGCTGGACATTCCCCAGAAGCACCTTTTTGCAGGTCATGCCACCAATGGTCTCGCCCAGACTCCATGTGAATTTCTTGGGCAGTGCGTTTGACGACTAGAACATTTTCCACAGTGGGGGCACCTGCTATTAATGCTTTGTCTACTTGTTCTTTGAGGGGAACAATAGCATCTTTACGCCAACCTCCATCAGCAGTAACAACTAATTTAGCTTCTGCATCGACAAGTCGGTTTTTTAACGCATCAGCACTGAACCCACCAAATACAACTGTATGGGGTGCACCAATTCTTGCACAGGCTAACATGGCGATCGCTGCTTCAGGAATCATGGGCATATATATGCCGACGCGATCGCCTTTTTTTACTCCCAATTGTTTAAATACATTTGCCATCTGACAAACTTCCCGATGCAGTTGGGCATAAGTTAGGGTGCGAGAGTCTCCTGGTTCCCCTTCCCATATTAGGGCTGCTTTATTCCGTCGCCAAGTGGTTAGATGACGGTCTAGACAGTTATAGGAAATGTTAATTTTGCCATTAATAAACCATTTCGCAAAGGGTGGTTGCCAGTCGAGAACTTTGTCCCATTTTTGGAACCAGTCTAATTCTGTTTCGGCTAGTTCTGCCCAAAATCCTTCTGGGTCATTTCTAGCTTTTTCGTAGAGTTGTTTGTATTCTTCTATGCTTTTAATATGGGCAGTTTGGGAAAATTGTTCCGGTGGTTGGAAAAGACGTTTTTCTTGTAGGATTGATTCAATAGTTGATTCTGACATTTGTTTTCTGTATTTATAGTTACTGCTAATAATTATTGTGAACCTAGAATGAACATAAGAATCTTTATTTTTTTTAAGCTGCCTTAAGATTTGTAGGGGTAATCCTATCGTAGTTGCCTTAATAATTCCCTACCACTTAAAGGAAAATTAGTCAATAGATGAGAAGATATTACTATAAATATCTTTAGACAATATTTTGATCGTTGATTAATCCTTAATCCGTAATATTAACAATCAAACGCTACAATATAAGTTATGATATAAAACGTTTTTCAAGATTCATAAGATGGGTCTTATGCTAGGAGGGTGATTGCAAGCAAGAGAAATCGAGCCTAAGCTAAAACAACTTAGCCGTCTTGCCTGGTCAACCGAACCTGCGTTAGCCCAGAGGTTAGATGAAGTCAGGCGCTGGATTAAGGATATTAGACCAGGCTTACTGACGCAGAAAGGTGTCTTAGTAGGATTTTTGTTAGAATTAATTAAGGATGGAGAATTTTGGTTAAAATTACAATCTTTAACAAATGAAGAAAGACAAATATTTTTGCAGCACCTTCCATCTCCAGTTATATACTGGTATGAAAATCTTTTTCCAAAATGGTTTAATGAAAATGATCATAAATTTTATATATGGAAACAAAAATTAAGATCGGGAGAGTTTAATCAAGAAGATGCTGAACTAATAGAATCTGTCGCTCGTCAGATTAAAAGTCGTGATGGTTGTGTTGTACATCGTTATATTGCAGATTTGTCTATGGCAACAGATGTAATTGTGAGTAGTAGCACAGGTAAGCCTCTATGTGTTCAACTCACTACTATGTCCGGTGAATTTTGTCACGATAAGTATAAAGAATGGAAAGATACATTAAAGCAATGGCAAATTAGACGGGGTATTTTTGTTAGTTATAATCCCGGTCAGGATCGTTCTGTTATTAAATTAGTAAATCTTGTTCTGCATAATAGCAAACATTTAAAGGAGGCTAAATACATTAAATTTTGTTTTAGATAGGAATTCGATCGATTTCAATTTCTATGAAATCTAGGACTTATGCACCTCAACCAAGAAACCGGGTTTCTGCCTAAGTCCTTAAATCTTGATTTGTGAATAAAACTATACATTTTAAAAGTAGGCAGCATATATGGTAACAACTAGCACAACTCTGTCAAATAAAGAACGTTTAGAAAAAGTTTGGCAAGCTTTCCAAGCCGCCCAACAGTTACAAGAAGACCGACTAGCTTGGGGCATTAATCATGTCAACTTATATGTCGAAAATGTTGATGGAGATTGGCTGGAAAACTGGGGTGAAGAGGAGGAAGAAGAATTAGCTGAAAAGTTAGTGATAAATTCATAAGTCAAAAGTCAAAAATAAAAAGTCAAAATTTTAGAAAGATTGTAACAATGACTGAAGTGTAAATTAGCGGTGGTATAAACGATCGCCTTCATATTTAACTGAGATGAAGGGCGATCGCTACATCATTTAGTTTTGACTTGAGCTGATAGCTAATAGCTGAATGGTTCAAGCTATATTATAATGCCACAGGTTGAATATTTAACTCAGTTTGCCACTCAGTTAAAGGCTTTTCCCAATTGTCTTCCCACTTTTGGGCAAATAATGGTTTGGCTTTGCTGCCCATTTCCCAACCTTTGGCGATCGCCTTAAGTAACTCAGGCAACTCTTCTGGTATGAGTAGGGTAACTGCAATTAAACTATTAGCAATTAGCATTGTTGCTAGTGGGTCGGGAAATTGAGCCAGATAAAATGCTTGTAAACCAATTTCACCTAGATCGGAAGTATCAAAACCTGTGATTATATGCCATATATCATGGGTTTGACCAATGCGTGCGTTGAGATAACTGACATCGGAATTAATATTAACAGTAGTATACAAATCTTCTGCACTAAAACCTTTGGCTTTCATTGTTGAGGCATAAATATGTCCGAGAGATTCTTCGGGATATTGCAATAATTTATCTAAATTATGAGGTTTTGCTATGTATCGTTCCCCAATCATTGCTATTGCACCAGGGTTATTTTGCAAATGTTTTACTACTAACTCAGAGGCAGGCATTTGAGTTAAAGCTTTCGCCATTTCTTCAACAGGTTTGAGACTTTCATCTCCAGCAAGCATGGCAAAAAAAGGCTTGGCAACTTTCAACAATTGCCAATAATTCGGCTGTGGAGTTGCTGTTTTATGGAAAGGGTTCAAAGATAATAAGTTTGTGAGTTTCATCGGGTAAATCTCCAAGATATTTAGTAAATCAATTTAATTCGAGCGCTCGTTATAAAAAAAAGCAAAAAAAAACTTTTTTCCAGCTTGCAAAACCTATCCTATGTTGCTTGTTACGAATTTAGAGAAGATTTTTCAGGATATTTCTCAAAATAAGTTATGAGCATTTCCATCAATAACGCTACCTGTTCGGCAAATATGGTTGAGTCATTTTTCCCAAGTTGGTCAACCAAAATACCATCAATTGATACCGAAATAAATCGCGCTAATCTAAAATCGCTAATTCCTAAAAGTTCTGCGATTGCCTCCCTAGACTGTCGCTCAATCCTTTGAAATATTCGGTTATTCAGAAGAGTTTCTACCTGACTATGTTGATAAAAATCTACCCAAATTGCCGTATGCTTCACGAGAATATCCCTATTTTCTAGCAAGAGTTGACCCAATATTTCTATACGTTTGAGTAAAGTCTTTCGAGGAGCCATCGCACTATTTAGTACCAGCAACTCCTGATGTCCCAACTCTTCCACCAATTGCTCAAACAGAGACTCCTTATTAGGAAAATAATGGTACAAAGCACCTGTGGAAATTCCTAAAGTTTTGGCTATCTGACGAATCGTGACATTTGCAAATCCTTTCTCGGCAAATAAGTCAAGGGATTGGTACAAGAGTTCTTTGCGGTATTGGTCAGCATCAACAACTTTAGGCATTTTTTTTATATCGAACGCTTGTTATAAATATAGCAAATTAGGTATAGGAATTGTCAAGGTTTAAGTCATAAGTCATAAATTAAAAGTCATAAGTTATAAATTAGAAGTTATATTATGTTCGGTTAAATAGTTATTATAATTAAAGTCCGTAGTAGGGCTTCAGCCCGAACTCTAGATAGGGCTGAAGCCCTACTACAAACCATATACTTTATTATTAAGTGATTATCCGAAGTGGAACGTAATAGTTGAGATTGGCAAAGATGATATTCGTCAGGCAAACCTGGTTCCTCCGGGTCTTCACTTGGTAAGTTATACATTGTGGGCAAAATTCGTGGAGAGAAAGGTGGGTCTGATTGTGGAATAAGAGGATTTATTGTTTAATTCAAAAGTCAAAAGTCAAAAGTAATTTTGAAAATAGCAGCCATCATTAAGTTAAAAGTTAAAAGTAATTTTAAAGATAGTTCATCTACTAATCTAACTGTCTCAATTTGGTGGTAGTGTATTGTTACCCACATTCCGCTAATTTTCATAATTGTTATCAGGCAAGGCTTTGAAGAATTAGTATTGCATACTACATTTTGAAGTATGGAAAGTGGATTCTAACTTCTAACTTCTGAGTTCTGACTTCAGCTATACTCTAATATTGTGGCACTAAAGTCTCAGAATTAGAGACAAAAAAATGAAGATAAAAAACTAATATAAGGCTAAAAAAATTAAGATGAGACTTGACGAAGCAGTAGAATTTGCAGAAAATCCCGAACCTCGTTGCCCCTGTGTGCTATTGTTGGACACCTCCGCATCAATGACAGGCACACCTATTCAAGCTTTAAATGATGGGTTGGAAACTTTTAGAGATAATTTAATTACTGATGATTTAGCGAAAAAACGAGTAGAGGTTGCTATTATTTCCTTTGATAATCAAGTGAAAATTGTCCAAGAATTTATTACTGCAGACCAATTTGAAAACCCAGTATTGACTGCTCAAGGACAAACTTATATGGGTACTGCTATTCACAAAGCTCTAGATATGATTGCCGCCAGAAAGTCAGAATACCGGAATAATGGTATAAGTTATTACCGACCATGGGTATTTTTGATTACTGATGGGGAACCTCAAGGAGAATCAGAAAAAATAGTGAAGGAAGCAGGCGATCGCATACAGCAAGAAGAAGATAACAAGCACGTTGCCTTTTTTGCGGTGGGTGTGGAAGGAGCAAATATGGATAAGTTGGGAGAAATAGTTCAGAGAACACCCCTAAAACTGAGAGGACTTGATTTTAGGGAAATGTTTATCTGGTTATCTGCTAGTATGCAGCAAGTTTCCCACTCTAAAGTTGATGAACAAGTAGCATTACCTCCTCCTGGTTGGGGAGCAGTTTAATTATAGATGGGGAGATGGGGTTATGGGGAGATGGGGTTATGGGGGGATGGGGAGATGGGGTTATGGGGTGTATTGGAACATTTTTTAATCTTTGTCCTGTATCTCTTATATCCACGGACAACTCCGTACCTCAAAAATTTAATCCCAGGCAAAAATACCAAATGGCTTCTATATTCATCCCTTGATTTAGCAATGCCGATAATTTAGTGCAGTGCAGCAGTAAAAGTTTAGTAAATTATGAGTTTATGTCAATAGAAGCACAAAGTCAGTGGCGAGTGGTATCGGTATCGGTGGCAGGTACAAGTCACGAGAAACGAGGGCAACCATGTCAAGATGCACATCATTGGCAGATTTTGCCAGAGGGAATTTTAGTTGCTGCTGTTGCTGATGGTGCAGGTTCGGCAAATTTGGGAGATGTTGGTGCTAAAATAGCTGTCGATGTTGCAGTAAAAACTATTTCCCAACAAAAGCTGTTGCCAAAAGATAATATTGGTTGGCAGTTTTTGTTGGTTGATGCTTTGAGGGCAGCGAAAAATGCTGTTTTGTCTGAGTCTCAGGTGAGGGAGGTTGAGGCGCGGGAGTTAGCTGCAACTTTGATTTTGGTGGTGGCAACACCAGAATTAGCTATTGCTGCTCAAGTTGGTGATGGTGCAGCGGTGGTAGGAGATAGAGAGGAGAATATTTTTCCAGTAACAGCACCCCAGACTGGAGAACATATTAATGAGACAACTTTTTTAATTTCAGAGCAAAGCGTGGAGACTGCTCAGGTAAAAATCTGGTTAGGAAAACCAGTTCATTTGGCAATTTTTTCGGATGGGTTGCAAATGTTAGCTTTGAAAATGCCAATAGGGTTGCCTCATAGTCCGTTTTTTTCGCCGTTGTTTAAGTTTATGACAGTAGTAACTGATGAGTCAGAGGCAACTAAGCAGTTAGAGGAATTTTTGCGATCGCCAAAGGTGACAGGGAGAACTGATGATGATTTGACTTTGTTATTAGCAAGGTATGGTTGAAGATTCGCTAATTTGCAACGGGGAGGCCAGACATGGATTAGGTTACGGATGCACGGATAAAGATTTGCTAATCTGCAACGAAGAAGCTAGACATTGATTATGGCACTGGTTAGCTAGACACTGATGATGCCACGGATGCACAGATAAAGATTTGCTAATCGGTAAATCCATGTCCAAATTTTTTTCTACCACAGTCCTTTAAATGCACAAAAGTTTAAAAAGGAATATCATCCCACTGCTGTTGCTGCTTTTGTGACTTCAACCAATCAGGCACAAAAATCCATTGATGATTGCGAGGATATTTGAGAGGGGAAGGGGAGGGAAATATTCGCCGAAACTGCAAACTCCGAGCGCCAAAATTAATCAATAAACCAATAGGCAAACCTGTGTGATTGAGATAAGTAATCACCTGCCCCAAATACTTCTGATGCAAAGTTGCAAAAGCTTTGATTTCTAAAATCACCTTTTCCTCAACAATAAAATCAGGAATATAAAAACCCAACAAATTATCCGATTCATAAATAGGTAATTGTTCTTGAGGTTGAAAAGCAACTCTCTCATTTGTTAGCTGTTGCTCAAGCGATCGCTGATAAATTTCTTCCCGATAACCAGGTCCCAATTTATTATGAACAGTCATCGCTGCCCCAATAATCTTATAGGTTAAATTCTCATGTACTGCTTTGATTCTACCTCTCATATTTGGACCTTCAGATAAGGAAAAAAATCTAACACTATTTTGGCATAATCTCTAACCGATATCGTTAGACAAGCATGGCTAGACAAGGATTTGGCCACGGATGTACGGATTATCCAACTTATTCTATTCTATATCTGTGTATCTGTGTCATAATTAGTTTCTAGCAGCTACCATCTCCCATCTCCCATTGCTAGAGCAGCAAAATTTGGGTAGGAACGTCAGAATTAGGCAATATCCATCCGTGCATCCGTGCCATAATCAGTGTCTGGCATCAGTTAAGAGACATAATGATGGCATATAGAAATATTGGTCAGGACTGGCAATTTACCCAAGAAGAAATGCAATTTAATGAAGAACAAATAGAATTACTGCAAAAATATTATGATGCTAACGGACTGCTAATAAAATGCTTAATGAGTGATTGTTTTTTCACTCGTGAAGTGCGCGATAAAATCGAAGACGAATTATTTTTACCCATCGTTGAAATCGAAAAAAGGAAAGAACAAAAATGATATATCAAATCATAATAAATTTATTTTTAGTGTTGCTCTAAATCTAATAAAGACAAAAATAATAAGGATTATGCTGAGTAAAAACAAATACAAAATAATCATTAAAAAAACTTAGGAATAACTTAATATTTACCGGATGATTAAGGTATAAAGCCTCTCCATTCATTGAGAAAAAAGAAAAAAATTCCTTTTAGCCAATCCTGTTCTTTATAAAAAGAGGTAATTATTAATTATTAATTATTAATTATTGAACCACTTCCATAAACAAAAAAATATGGTATTATATTATCTCCATTAACTATCTATAGAGTAAAATCACCAATGCCTAAAAGCGAAACCAGGAATGAAGTAGAAGTTCGTTCACAAAAAGTCGATGAATTACGCGCCCAAGGAATAGACCCCTATCCTAGTAAAGCTTATCAACGATCGCACACCACTAAACAAGTTATCGATCTATTTTCTCCCCCCGCAAAAGAATTAGAAGCAGGAGAAACTGACCCCGATGAGAAATTATTAAAAGTTTGCGGTCGAATTACTTCTAAACGTGATAGTGGTAGTATTGGTTTTATTAACCTAACAGATGAAACAGGAAAAATTCAACTGAAAATTGAGAAAAAATTAGTTACGGGCGACCCTGGTTTAAGTTTTAAACAAATTCAAAAATTATTAGATGTGGGAGATTTTATTAGTGCAAAAGGAATAGGTTGTCGTACTAACCGAGGTGAGTTATCAATTCAGGTAAATAAACTTGATGTTCTCTCCAAAGCTATTATTCCTTTTCCTGACTCTTATTATGGTGTAAATGACCCAGAAATTTGTCGCCGTCATCGAGAAATGGATTTAGCTGGAAATGCTGAATCTTTACAGCGTTTTAGAATGCGGAGTAAAATTCTCCAAAGTATTCGTAGTTATCTTTGGGATGCTGGTTTTGATGAAATAGAAACACCAACTTTACAAGCAATTTATGGTGGTGCTGCTGCTCGACCTTTTGTTACTCATCATAATGCTTTAGATGTAGATTTATATTTGCGAATTGCTACAGAATTATTTCTCAAAAGAGCAATTTGTGGAGGTTTTGAACGGGTATTTGAATTAGGGCGAGTATTTAGAAACGAAGGAATTGATAGTACCCATAATCCTGAATTTACTTCCCTAGAAGTTTATCAAGCTTATGCAGATTATTTTGAAATTTTGGGCTTAGTAGAAGATGTTATTTGTTATAGCGTCACTAATGTTTTGGGCGATCTAAAAGAGATAGAATATCAAGGGCAAACTATTAGTTTAGAGCGCAAATATGACCATAGTCAAAAATATCCTAATTTCACTGGCAAACATTGGCAAGTTAAAACAATGGTAGAAGCAGTTAAAGATGAAACCGGACTAGATTTTGACAACTTAGAATTGCCAGAAGCAATTAAAGCAGCAGAAAAATTAAACCTCAAATTATCTAAGTTAGAAACCCAAAGTTTAGGTTATCTTTTATATGCAGTTTTTGACCAAAAAGTAGAGTCAACTTTAATTCAACCTACCTTTGTCATTGATTTTCCTGTTGAAGTTAGTCCGTTAGCAAAAAGACATCATAGTAAACCAGGTTTTGTGGAAAGATTTGAGTTGTTTATTCACGGCACCGAATATTCCAATGGTTTCTCCGAGTTAAACGATCCCCAAGACCAGCGCCAACGTTTCGAGGAACAGATTGCCCAAAGAGAAGCGGGAGATGATGAAGCGCACCCAATGGATGAAGACTTTATTCAGGCGTTGTCATTAGGGATGCCTAACTGTGGTGGAATGGGTATTGGGGTTGACCGTGTGGTGATGTTGCTGACAAATACTCAAAGTATTCGGGATGTGATTATGTTTCCGACTATGCGTTCGACTTTAAAGGATTAAGTATAGCGCAAAGATGGGGGGATGGGGAGATGGGGGGATGGGGAGTATTTTTCCATCTTTTTCCCCTATTGCTTCTCTACCACTCCCGACTCCAGAGCGAGCTTTTCACAATACATGAAGCACCCACTCACAACCCATATATTGTAGGGACTAACCATGGAATACCCTAACCCTATTGTGGTCTACTAATCATCAGGCGTTGCTGTCACTCAAAAATTTCATCCCTGGTATAGATACGCTCTTGGTTTCTATATAATCCGGGTAATTAGTTATCGTATCGCTCTAGGAGTCAGGAGTCAGGAGTCAGGATAAAGAAAACATTGGTACTTGGAAATTGTATAATTCGTATTCAATAGAACATCTGTATTCAGAGAAAGTAATTTTGCAATTACTGTATAACCGGATTTTATATTACGCAAAAAGTGGAGTTATACACTATTTGTAGGGGCGAATCGCGATTCGCCCCTACTATGGCGGTTATGCGTAAGTCCTGAAGATTATACAAAGCTGAGGTCAGTCGTTGGATCAAATGCTCCATTTGTAAACTCAGCAATTAAGTCATTATTAGCACTTAAGAAGATTGCGGTGTTATTGGAGTTGAAGAAGTAGTCTCCCGAACTACCAGTCAGTTCAATAGTATCTCGACCCGTTTGGAATTCTTGGATATCTGCAAAGTCGCTATTACCATCGGAGGAGTAGAAGACATTGCTTCCATCACCTAGAACAATAGTATCTCGACCACGACCTCCGTCAATGATATCAATCTCACCTGCGCCGGGGTTAGCACTGTTTGGATCGACCCCTGTTAAACGGTCTCGACCTCTACCACCGAGAATGCGGTCATCTCCAGCACCACCAACAAGAGTATCTCTTCCATCTTCACCCCGGAGTTCATTTTCTTGGCCATCACCGACTAAGTCATCACGTTGGGAGGTTCCGGTAATATCGACAAAGTTAACAACATTAAAGTTAAGATCGCCTAGTCCAGGAACATTTTTAACAGTGAAGCTTTCCTCCGCCAAGTTAGCCATAAAAGAAGTTTGAGCGCTAATTCCAGTCGAACCATCAATGGCATTATCTCGTCCTTCTGCCCCAATAATGGTTTCGATGTCTAGAATATTGTCTGTACCTGCACTACCTTTGTTGATGACACCTCCGCGTTCAAGGGTGACAGCTTGACCTAAATCGCTGTAATCAACGGTATCGTCACCACCTTGACCATCAAAACTATCATCTCCCTGGCTGCCTCCGAAGATGTTATTACTGTCATTTCCAACAATGTCATCATCGTTGGAGGTTCCAGTCGCATTCACAAAGTTGATGATCTCGAAGGTTTGGTTACCCAGTCCCGGAATATTCTCAACGGTTAAAGTTTCCTGGGATAAGTCAATATCAAAAGAGGTGACTCCACTGGTTCCCGTCGAACCGTCAATGGCATTCTCTTCTCCAGTTGCACCAATAATAGTTTCGAGATTGATAATTTGGTCAGTTCCTGCCGATCCTTTGTTAATGAAACCTGCGCGTTCAAGGGTAATCGCTTGACCTAAATCGCTGTAATCAACGGTATCATCACCACTTCCCCCATCGAGAGTATCATTTCCTTCGCTACCACCAAAGAGGTTGTCGCTACTGTTTCCGACGATTGTATCAGTGTTGGAAGTACCAATGACGTTAACAAAGTTTTCGACGGTGAAGTTAATATCTCCCAAAACAGGAATTCCTGTAACAGTTAGACTTTCTGCCGATAAATCAATATCAAACGCAGATGTTGCGCCACCGGAAACAGTACCATCAATAACGTTATCTTCGCCTGTAGCACCAACAATGACCTCAATATTCTCAATTTGGTCTGTTCCAGCATTGCCTTTGTCAACCACGCCAACAGCTTGCAGAGTAATGACTTCCCCTAAATCTGCGTAGTTAGCGATGTCAATGCCATCTCCACCATTGACAGTATCGTTTCCACGACTCCCAATCAGGTCATCATTTCCATTGCCACCTCGGAGTAAATCTTGTCCACCTCCTCCATCAAGCTGATCATTGCCGTTTCCACCTCGCAGGGTATCACTTCCTCCGTTCCCAGCTAAGGTGTCATTGCCGCCATTTCCTTTAATCAGATCATCACCTGCTCGGCCTCTGATGTTGTCATTTCCACCTCTGCCTGAAATGTCATCACCAACAGCAGTTCCGCGAAGGGTTTCACCAGTATTTGTACCGATAATAGTTGCCATAATTAAATTGATCGAAATCTAACTCTACTCATCTTTTATAATAACATAATAAGTAACAAATAAAAATCTATTTGGGCTAAAAAACGGGGGTTGTGCATCAGCAAAGTGTGGGATAAGTAATTAGATCATTCCAGTTCCAAGGAGCGATATAGCTGCCGCACTTGCTCCGCCAACGCCAACCCCGATCTTTGGGCAGCAGTATTGTCCTTGCGACTATGAACCCAAATCCAATTAAAGTAGGCGATATAGCTGCCGCACTGGCTCCGCCAACGCTAACCTGAGTGTTACTTCTGTTTGCTGCCAGACCTTACCAAACTTATTCTGTCGGTATCGGCCACCGACCTATCTGCTGTCGGACAATTCCATTAGTTCGTTCTAATTGCTGGGTCTGGTCTTTACCGATGATATGTTCTACATCTGAAGGTACAACTCGTTCATACCCACCCCAATCATCTGTATACCAATTTTTACAGCTAGTTTTTCCTTCTGTATTGGCTATTAATTCTGCAATGAACTCGTCAGTATGTTTGCCGACTCTAGTTGCCAAAATTAATCCACGTTCTGGATGCTTGAGTCATGCCAATCCAACAATCCCCTTGTGTCATTTCATTTGCCTGACAGTGTTTTTGTTTTTTTGGACGAATGACCAAAACTCATCTGAAAGATTTTTCAACATGATTAAATCTCCTGAGTTAATACTTTGTGCTTACAACATTAATCTACCCTACCCCCCGAAAATAATGCAACCCCTTTATGCTCAAATTTACAGAATCTTTAATTTTGCCGATGGTGTTTTTAGTAGTTAAAATCAGTGGAATCAATTACTAGATAAAGCTTTGATGTATATAACTGTACAAAAATAATTTATGAAGTTTTGATGAAGTCAGATTTGATAGTACATTTAGGAAGTCTGGGAGTGATATTATGATCCGGTTGAATAATTAGACTTTGGTGGAAGGAAGGCAAAAGGCAGAAGGCAGAAGGTTTTCTACTATTGTCACCTTAATTTTATACACAAACGATGCTACCGGCCCTAATATGATAGGGTGAAACTTTGATCAAAAATGTGAGATTTTTGCTGACATCAGGTAACTAGAGCTTCGCAAACGGGAGCAAGATGCTCCCACTGGACAACAATTGAATCTTGACCATGAGTTCTACCAAGACCAAATCACAAGCAAAACCTTGCAACTTTCCTTGTTCTATCGCCTCAAAAATTTTGAAAACGCGATCGCTCCTTGGAGTGGGAATGACCTAATTACTTATCCCACACTTTGCTGATACACTACCAAAACGGGTTAAATTTACAAAACGTTACAAGGCTGCACTTGGTGACACCGACCTTGTATTTACGCCTAATAAGTATTCTTGAGTTGATCTAAAGCTTTCTTTGCCCTAAACATTGCTCTCAAAAAAGCCACCTGGCTATTCCAAGCAGAACGAGGTAATAACGGCTCTGAAGCATTTATTTCAGATACATCTTTTACATCTTTAGGATCGAGATTTTGATTGGAAGAAATCTTTTCTGAAGAATTAATACCAGACATGATAATTATATTTAATGAATTTCTGATTATTTACTAACAGCAACTAACTCAGGAGTTGACTCATTTTCCTCTTGCCAACTTTCAGGCCATTGAATGCGATCGCTGGTAAAATGTAGGGGATCGTTTTCTGGCCAAGGAGCATTGATAGGTTCTTCAATGAGAGCAAACTCCCCATTATCAAAAGGGTTTCCACTTGCTTTATACTTAAGTTCAACCCTTTCCCGAACTCCCTGTTTTTCCTGAGTTAACGCCCGATGATGACAATAAGGATTATTACCTCGTTTGTCAAAGAAAACATGAGCAGTCCAACTGCAACCACCACGACAAAGTTGAGCAAATTCACAACCTTTGCAGAAACCCCATAAATGATCTGTTCCTTGGGGAGTATCTGCTCCCAAATTAAATCGTAATTCTTCTGTCTCTTCAATAATTGTCCGCAGTGAATAATCTCGGATATTACCGCCAGTATAGGCAGAAGTTGGCAATGACGGACAACCTTTAATTGCACCATCAGCTTCAATACCTAAAGTGGATAACCCGGCATTACATCCCTGCCAAAATGCCCAGGGATTATCTTTTCCCCGTCCCCGCAATAATCTTTCGTAAGGACCATAATAACCAATATTATTTCCTGGTTGAACCTGCACTCCTTCTTTGTACGCTCGTTTAGCAACACGGGCGATCATAGGATATAAATCTAATAATTCGTATGGCTGCATCAAAATCTCACTGTTATCTGCTGCATTCCCCATCGGTACAGTTAACTGAATTTGCCAAGCGAAGACACCCGCATCGCGAATACGCTCATAAATTTGGGGAAACTCTGGAGCAGAAAGGCGATTAATTTGAGTATTACAACCGACAGCAATACCTGCCTCCCTTAAATTACCTATAGTTTTAAAAGCCCATTGCCAGGAACCCTTTTTACCTCGGAGGCGATCGTGAGTCGCTTCTAAACCATCTACGGAAACCGAAACCACCCTAATACCGGCTTCCTTCATCCGACGGGCGGTGTCGAGGGTAATACCAAATCCCCCAGTTGTCATACCACACATCATTCCTGCATCTGTAATAGCCTTAGCAATTTCTAACCAGTCTGGGCGCAAAAAAGCTTCTCCACCAATTAGAGTTACTTCCGTAATTCCCACTTCTGCCAACTGTTTAACCATATCTAAAGCTTCTTCAGTAGAAAGCTCTTTTGTTCTAGTATGTCCGGCACGAGAACCACAATGTTGGCAAGCTAGATTACACTTTAATGTGATTTCCCAAACAGCGTAACTGATGCGATAAGTCATTTTTTAATATCGTTAAATTAACTTGTTGTATATAGAATACAGTTATACAGTATATGTTTATAATTCTATCTATACTTCCATCTCCCCACCTCCCTATCTGTCTCAACTATATAATTAAGTATTCAAGCAGATTTGATATTAGGAAGGGGGGCTAAAAAATTTCTACTATTATACTAGATAACCTATGATTATTTAGTATAATCATAGATTTTGTCAAGCTGTTATTTACTTCTTGATTCCCCAATTATTAATTATATCAGGTTCATCAACAATAATGCCATACATTGGCTGTACAGGAGGCCAAGGTTTGGGAGGCCACCAGATAATGCCATACATTGGCTGTGGCTGTATAGAAATTCTTGATAACCCACCCACAACTGCTGCCAGTTGTTCTTCGTTCATTTCTTCCAACACATTATTTTCACCATCAGTTGATTCTAAGAGACTGTTTGTAAAATAAGTATTAAGAGAACATGCGAGTGACTAAAATCTAAAAGCGGTAATACTTCAAGAGATTGAAATTTGGTAGGTAGAGAAGTATTCAGTACATATATTCCTAGATTTTTAAGCGACAAATATTTGTCTTGATTTCTTCCTCCTTATTCCCTATTCCCTATTCCCTATTCCCTGTTCCCTGTTCCCTGTTCCCTGTTCCCTGTTCCCTATCTCCTTTTTATATTTCCTTTACAAACAATCTCTAACATCTGGGATGTATATTCTTCTAACTCCTCAGTGCTGAACTCATAACCAGCTTCTGCAAGGATTTTTTTTCCTTCTTCTTGAGTTTGAGTATCTTGCAGTTGAGCTAAAAACTCTTGATCATCAGCTATTCTTTGATAGAAAGCTTGAACATTTTCTAATGACATAATCAACTCCTAAATTTCTTGAGATTATTTATTAGTTATATGTAAGTAATACCAATTCACTTTAAAGATGTCACAAATAATTTCCGACTTTAACGGAAGATCGATAATCAACCTTCTCCCTTTGGCTATACATCAGAGGTGCAATCTTATCGCTGAAAACTTTTTCCAGCTTTCAACGAGTCGCACTTTGTTTTGTTTGATATTCTTAATATAAGCAAAATAATTCGGGAGTGGTTGCCAATTTGGCAGATGTATTTACCAAAAATAGACCAAATTTTGGGAGTCCTGTATAAAGTTTTTTTTGATCTAATTGTCCAGCACATTAGCCACAACAGCAACCCAATTTTTACCACGTTATATAGAATCCGATTATATACTAGACCTCTCCGGAAAAGAGGGAACAGGGAGAAGGGAGAAGGGAGAAGTAATTGATAATTTCTGGATAAGAATTGATTTGATTTTTGATTTTCGGAGATGTCTACTATATGTTTATATCTATACTTCACGGACCACACTTCCCACACCCCCACACTTCCCACACTTCCCACACTTCCCACACTTCCCACACTTCCCACACTTC
>NZ_JBNHEP010000286.1:0-33726 GCF_050015995.1 Dapis brunnea BLCC-M229
TCCCTGTTCCCTGTTCCCTGTTCCCTGTTCCCTGTTCCCTGTTCCCTGTTCCCTGCTATGTGCAAAAAGTCTATATCTTTTTCACCAAATGTCTAGGATATACGATAAATTTCAAAACCTTCAATTCCTTCAACTTGCTCATAGCTAACTAAAACATCCTGAACAACAGCAGACCTAGGACCTGTATAACACCAGTTAATCATCTTTTCCACAGTCTCCTTCCTACCCTCAAAAACAGCTTCTACTCTACCATCAGGTAAATTTTTCACCCAACCATTGATACCTAAACTGACTGCTGTTTGTGATGTAGAAAAGCGATAGCCAACTCCTTGAACTTTTCCAGAAATCAAAACATGAGCGCGAGTATATTCTAAATATTTTGATTTGTCTTGCATTATCATTTATTAAATTAGGAATATCTACTGTTCATTATACATAGCATGGTCTATGCTAGTAAGCATTCAGCTATCAGCTAGCCTCCTTTCCTGCGAAATGCTGTGCAAACGGAGGAACTACGTTAACAGCTGTCAGCTATAAGTTCTACAACTTATTATCTCACTCATATGAAGGAGGAATTAGTCTCCAAGGAGAATTAAAATTTACGACTAAAGTATACTCTTTTAAGCATATAAGGAATTATATCATGTCCGGTAGCATCGGTATTGTAAGGTAAGGAAGAAGGAAGAAGGAAAAAGGGTTTAAAAGCTGGAAAAAACTTAAATTTCCTGTATATATTCACCCTAGCTTTTACGCAAACGATACCAGCGCAGATGATATTATTCATTAGAAAGCTGATTGCTGACCGCGAGCTAGCTGAATGCTTACCTATGCTATTATTATATTTTAAATAATTTACTTATGGAATAGTGTGATTTATAGTTACTCCGAAGAAAAATCAGGAAATAGTCAAAATTATGCTCATAACATCATTAATACTCAGTACAATTGTTAGTTTTCTAGCAGGTTTAGGTTGTGCTTATTGGTTATTGGAAAAGCGGTTAAAAAAACAAACCAAAAATCATGAAAGACAATTACGAGAAGCTCAGGCAAAAATCTATGACATTGAGCAAGCACAGCAACATAAACTTCAATTATTACATACAGAAATTCAAGCTTTAGAAGCAGAAATTCAGAAACATACGACAGAGAAAGTTCAATTAGAAAATCAACTAAAGGAGCAGATTAAATTATTAGAAAATGAACATATACAAAAATTAGCATTTGCTGAATCTAAAGCACAAGAAACCATAGAAAATTTGACAGATAAATATTCTCGTCAAGTAATAGATTTAGAAAGAAATTGTCAACATGAAATTCAAGAAAATAATCGTTCTTGGCAAGTAAAGTATCACGAAATGTTTCAAGAATTAGAAGCAATTAATCAGCAAAAAAATCAAGATATGAGCAAATATTTACAAGAAAAGCATCAACAAGAAATTACTAACTTAGAGAATGAACATGAGCAAAAACTGACAGAAATTATGAAATATTTAGAAGAAAATTATCAAAATCAGCTCCAAAAGAAAATTAAAGAATCAGAAGAAATTCATCAAGAATCTATGTTGGAAAGCATGAAATCTATGAATCATAAACATCAAAATCAGCTTCAGCAAAAAATTAAAGAATTAAAACAAAACTATGAAACTCAGCTTCAAAGAACTATTAAATCTCTTAAAGCCAAGCATCGACGTCAAATTAAGGAACTGACAAATTTAGAGCAATAATATACAGTAATTTCTTACTAGATGGAGTAGAACAGGGAACAAACAAAAAATACTCTAAGGATTCAGCTCTTAGCAATCAGCTAGCCTCCAGGGTCTTCAATAATTAATAATTAATAATTAATAATTACCTCTTCTGAAAACATTGAGGATTGGTTAAAAGGAATTTTTTTGTTCTCAAGGGGAGATTGGATATGGCGAACTTCGGAGTGGCTCTGCACTCTTCGGGAAACCTCGCCATCCCATCCTAGGTCATGCTCCGCAAACGACCGCTCTCTTGGTCGATTGGAGGCTAGCGTTTCGCTGCGCGACATGAAACGCGTTTGCGGAGCATTCCGTAGGATAGCGTCCCGGAGGGAACGGAGACCTCGCCATCCCAATCCTAGGTCATGCTGCGCAAACGACCGCTTTTTGTCCTTGAAAGGAGAGGCTTTAAACCTTAATTTTTCGGTAACTGCCTTAACAGCAAATAATGAATAATTATTTCTAAGCTTAAAGAAGCTTACCTTAGCAGTAACTTTTAATTTTCTCTCAATTGGTCTTACCTCCTCTAAAATCAATAGCTGATAAAGTTTATGTCTAAATCTAATTAGTATAAATCCCTGAATTTTTGAATTAAATCTAGGGTGTCTTGATAAGCTTTAACCCTGCCACCTTGCTGATAAAGCTCCGCTGCTTTACGCAAATCTTTTATTGCTTGCTGAAGTTGTTGATTTGCTTTTTTCTTATCTTCCATTTTTTGATAAGTCAGACTATTTCGATAATAAGCATTAGCACGATTATAATAAGCATCAGCATAGCCTGGATTAAGTTCAATAGCTTTAGTATAATCTTTAATTGGATTTGGACCTCTAGTTATTGGTTCGTGAGGGTTAACTAATAAACTTCGAGCAATACCCATATTAAAATATATTTCTGGACTGTTAGGTTCCTTTTCTAAAGCACGATTAAAATTAGCGATCGCCTCCCAAGCATCTCCCCGATCTAAATCAGTTATACCCTTAAAAAATAAAGCTTCAGAACTTTGAGGATTAATTGTTGAAACAGGAATGCTCGCTGCTGGAGTATCATCTAAAATTAAGTCTGAAGGATTAATACCAGCAGCAGATAATTTTCTAATAAAACTATTAATAGGAACTGCCGCATTAAATCCTGTTTTAATTGGCGCTACATCCCCAGAATTAGTTTGAGCAAAGCCAAATTCTCCTTGCCCATGAATACCAATAACACGACCATCTGTATCAAAAACTGGACCCCCACTCATGCCACTCCAAGTAACAGCTTGATAACGTAAAGTATAACCTTCTGGGCGAGTTTTAGGGCGACTGGTTACTAATCCTGGAGATAATTCTGGCGCTCTATCTGTACCAAATAAACCACCAGTGGCAGGATAACCAAAAACATATATTTGGGAACCAATAACTGATTGTTCCGAATTACCTAAAGTTGCTACTGGATAAGTATCAGAACTTTCAAATTTAACTATTGCTAAATCTGGTTCTTCATCAGTTGTTTGTAAATTGACAATTTCAATTACTTGATAGTCTTTTTCTTGATTAGTTCTGACACTATATTTAATACTAGAATCTTGAACAACATGATTAACAGTCAGCACGGTATAAATATTACTATCTTTGGCAATAATTACTCCTGAACCATCACCTAAGTTACTATTAATTTGTACTGTAATTGGTGTAGCAATTTCTGCTACTTGTTGAGCAGTTTTAGCAGTTGATACTGTGGGGATAGTAATAACAATTGCTGCTACAGTTGCAGTACCTAATAAACATTTATTGAGAGAATTAAACCGGGATAAAATCATAGTTTTACAGTGATATAATCTAGACAAGTTAAATATTTAGATGTCTATTTATTAGACTTGACGTAAATTTAGATAAATTTGTTCTCGGCATTAGAGACTGTTTGTCATCTCAGTTATAGTTATAGCCGTAGAGTGAGTTTCGGCTGTCGCCGAGATGAAAAGGTGGCAATAATTATGCTTACTCACCAAACCCTTAACTTTCCGCCGTAACCCACCGAACGTAGGAAATATTAAGTGCTTTAGCTATCTTACAGCAGTTTTCATTTGGGTAAACCACAGTAGGGACGTTCCATGGAATTTCTTTACAAGGTTATGGTTGTGACGATCTGGTTCATCAATTTGAAAAGCGCTGTAATATTCTTTTTTATTAGAGAAATATTTGAGTCAAAAATACTAGCGGGTAGTTTTAACAATATTGTTAACTGCTAGTATTGCATCCTGTACCATCAGTGCTTTTTCTGATACTTGGTGGAATAAAAGTATAAGTTATTTTAATGCGGAAGTTGCGAAAAAAGTTAATGGTAGCGACTCTCCAATATTATTGACCGATCTAGGCGATGATTATACTAATACGGCAAACTTAATTTCATTCAGTTATATATTAGATGATAAAGTTCGACTATTGTTATTGAGTAAGTCGCCTAATTTAGAAATGGTTGAAAATGAGTCAGAGATATTTGTATTTCAACCCTCTGGGAAACTAGGGGAAGCACTGAAAGCAACAGAGTGGGAATTTGAGTCTACTGTAGATGGGGAATTGTGGAGAGTGAAGAAAAGGTAAGAATAAAATCATGGTGAAAGTGTTGATGAAAAATCATGTTATGTTTAATATTAGTATCGCTATATTAGCCATAAGTTTGATTATTACAAGTACTAAAAGCTCCTGGAAAAGCTCCGACTTACTCTCAGAACAACTGCACCAATAATTAAAGGTAAGACCATGATAATATCCGGAAAAAAATTATTTTTAACTAATACTGTGTTTGGATAATTAGTTATAATAAAGTCTTTGTTTGTAGTTGCGCTTTAGGGCCAAATATACATCTGATTTAATCTGAGTACACTACTAGCGGGCAAGATGCCCGCACTGCATCGGAAAACTTAACTAAATATTTCCTGCTTTCTGATTTTAAGCTTTTGTTTTCTTTAATTCATCCAAAGATTTTTCTAGTTTATCTAATTCTTCCATATATTCAGATAACCTAGTTTGATAAATCTGCAAATTTGAGTAAATTTTCTCTGCTTCTACTCCCTTACTTTCCCGTTGCCAAACTAAAGCTTCAAGTTCTGATTGAAATTTATTTGTGTAATCTTTGATTTGCATTTCTGCACTGCGAAAGTCTTCCTTAACTTGCTGTTGTATGACTAAATTAATTACCGCAGCACTATCTACAATTTGTTCATCAATTCTAGTACAAATTAATTGTAAAATTGCCTGCAAGTCTACTTCAAAGCTTTTGACTTCGACATCGACAAAATATACTTCATCTTCTTCGCATTTTCGCTTTCTTGCCTCTTGTGTTTGTTCTATATATTTGATTCTCTCCAGAATTTTATCGACTTTATCATCAATCATTCCTTCAAAATTGAGATGAGGAATAATAATCGGATTAATATTTAACTGTATTTGCAAGGACTCACCAAGGTAAGCAGAAAGTTGATTAGATATTACTTGGATTTTTCTTTGTATTTCTGTTGCTAAGTCTTTCCGAATTTTAGTTCCTTCCCGAATCATTTTATCTTGCACATCTACCCATAAATTCTGAATATGAGGCGAGCAGTATTCATTGACTGTTTTTATCAACTTTTCCGCATCTTTCTCTTCCTTAAATCTGACTTTATAAATATTGTTTGACTCCTGTCGCGCAACTTGATTCAATAGATTATCAAATGCTTGAAAAATTGCTCTAAATAAACCACTTCTTGACTGAGTTGGTTTCTCAAATTTGGACTGGTCAGATATTGAATTAGCCAACTGTGCAATTTCTGTTTTTATCTGCTTTTTAGCATCTGTGGCAAATGATTGTAATTTTTGATCAAACCTTTCAGTTAACTTTTTTTCCTGTTGCTTGACTAACTTTTTTACTTCTAAAACCTGCTGTTCAGCATTATCAGCTTTTTCAGCATATTCTTGAACGTTTTGTTTCAGAGTTTCCAGTTCAATTTCCCATCCTTGAATTTGAGTATTTAAACTATCCTCAATCCCTTTAACTACTTTTTCCAGTCTTGCCAAAACATCCTCTAAAAGATTTACTCCGGAATTTTTAGTAATAGTCTGAATTACCATTTCTTCTATTTCTGGAATTCCACTATCCAAAAATGCTTGAGAGGCAATTTTATGAGGTGCTGGTGTAATTAAATCACCATCTTCATTTTCCTGAGAATATCGAGAACTACAGAACTTCTTAAAATCTTCAATATGACCTTTAGTTGCCTTCCCACTATCAATTAATTTTGCTAAAAGTCCTTGTAGAGAACTGGCACGATAAATTGTTGGATTAGGAAAACCAAAACCAATCAATTCTCGTTTTAAGTCTTGAATAACTTCACGAATTTCTCGGTCTCTTTCTCCTTTTAAATCAACTTTATTCAGGATAAAGTAAACCTTACCTGCATTTTTAGTGAGTATTTCCTGACGCTTTTCTACTACTTCCTTGAATAAGTCCGAAACAGCATTATCTTTATAGGAAGTGTAATCTAAAATAAATAGAATTGCGTTACAAGTTCGCAAAGCTTCTAATGCAGTTCGCTTTAATTTTACCGTATTAAAATTAGCCGAATCCCACTCATTCGGACCGGGAGTATCGAGTAGAGAAAAACCTGCTAATGAAGGAATTTGACTAATAGCTTCTATGGGATGTTCCACTTCAAATCTAATTGTTTTATCGGGATTATTTTTTTCCCGAATTTCTCTGGTACGTTCTAAAAATTTATGTTGAATTTCTCCTGCATTTCCTGCAACTAAAATTACAGGTTGCTCCCTAAGTTCGCGATACTCTAAAAGTCTCGGAGTTTCCCCATGAGAAATATGTTTAATATCGGTTCGACAAATAGTACAAGCTGCATTTTCACTAGCTAAAATATCCGCCCCAATTACAGCATTGAGAAAGGTACTTTTACCAGCTTTCATTGCTGCGACTACTGCTACTTGATACTTTTGCTCTTGCAAGTTTTGGAGAGCTTGAACGAGATTATTTTCAACAGTTTCTAATCCTTGAGTCTTATCTCCTTCTGTGAGTTTACCCCGCCGAAATTCTTGCAGAAATTGTAAAATTTTAGTTCCTGTTTGATTAATTCTGTTGTGCAGTTGTTGAAAGTTTTGAGAGAAGATATTTTGATAATTATGATTCATGGTAGGTGGTTGTTGATAATTTGATTCTAGAGGTTGATGATTAGGTAAAACTGTTTTTTGTGTTGGTTCAAATTCTTGATGCCAAATCAAAGATTTCGTAATTTCATCTTGAGCATAAATTTTAACTTTGCTGATAAATTTGAGTTGCAAATGCTCAATTATTTGCCTAATTCGCTGAATAAATTTGTCTGGGGTAGGGATGTTTTTTCCTTTGACAATAACTTCTACAACTCCCCGATTGAAAAAACTTTTTGTTTTTATTCCATCAGTTATGAGTAAGTAGTTTAAAATCTCGGCAACTGCTTCAGCATTTCCTTGTTTTGCCAATTCGATGACTTTTGCAGAATCGGAATTTAGATAATTATTTTCCATTGAATATTCTCCTTTAGCTTATGTCAAAACGAGAGGAAAAAAATTGTCGATTCTGGGAATTAACAAGCTGTTGTTGTTGAATCGCCCGAACCTTATTTCGAGCGTAATAATAACTGGGGATAAAAATTAATTCTTCGTTGAGTTCGCAGAGAACTTCGTTAGTAACATCTACTGCTTCTCGAAAACTTTGTAAAGCAGGAATTGAAGGTTCTCTATCAATATCTGCCATTAATAAAATTAGATTTTGTTGTAGTCTTAAAGCCAAACGTAGACAATCCTTTTCCACTTCATCTAAAGCTTTTTGCCTGATTAAATCTTGAATTTGCTTTTGACTTTTATCAGCTAATTCATAATATTTTTGCTCCAATGCTGCGTACTTTTCAGATAATTCATTAGCAACTTTACGGTGATATTTTGCTGCTTGTCTATCTTTTTCTCCTGCTGCATGAGTAGTAAAAGCTCCTGCAACAGCTCCCACTGCTAAACCTATCCCGCCAATAATAAAAGGTAAAACCATAATTAACTCCTGGAAAAATTATATTTGTTTGTAGTTGGGCTTTAGCCCTATAAATATGTTTTGGGCTAGAGCAAAACTACGAACCTAATAATTTAGGTAATGCTCAATAAATTACTTCAGTTTTTCTGTACTTTTTGACTTTTTTATGAAGTTCCTCCAATTGATTTTTCAAACCTCTGATTTCTATCTTCAGACTATTTTCTATATCCTGGGCAACTCGATCAATTTTCACTAAACTATCGCTCAAGAAATGCCAGCCAGAATTGTCAATAATATTTTGAAGAGTTATTGTTTGATTTTCCTTAAAGTATTCTTGGTTGTTCAAAGTATTGATAACTTGAATAATATCATTTTCAATACCCTGTAATCTATGGGTATTGTCTCCTTCATTCCGGCGACTTGCTCTTAATTCTTGCAGATATTTTAAAAGTTGTTCCCCTGTTTCATAAATTTGTCTATAGGTTGGTTTAAATTCTAGATAATACATATCTTTTTTGTTGTAATTCCTAGAATATTTATTCTGACCTTTAGTATAGGAATTTTCTTGAGAAAAACTAGATTTATTTGACGACCTAAATTCTTGTTCAGCTTTACTAAAACTTCCTAAATATTCTCTTTCTTTAGCGCGGTTTAAATTTCGGTTCCAATAGTCAACAGAAATAACTATTAATTCCTCATTTAGTTGAGATAAAACATGGTTAGTAAAATTGACTGCTTCTCGAAAATTATTTAGAGCTGCTGTTGATGGTTCGGAGTCAATTGCCTGCATTAGCAAAAGTAAATTTTGCTGTAATCTTAAAGCCAAACGTAGACAATCTTTTTCTACTTCGTCTAAAGCTTTTTGTCGAATTAAATCTTGAATTTGCTTTTGACTTTCATCTGCTAATTCATAATATCTTTGCTCCAATTGTGCATATTTTTCAGATAATTCATTAGCAACTTTGCGGTGATGTTTTGCTGCTTGTCTATCTTTTTCTCCTGCTGCATGAGTAGTAAAAGCTCCGACAGCAGCTCCCACTGCTGCACCGACTGCACCAAAAATCAAAGGAAAAACCATAATTAACTCCTGGAAAAATTATATTTGTTTGTAGTTTTGCTTTAGCCCTATAAATATGTTTTGGGCTAAAGCCCAACTACGAGCTTTTTATGTCAATAAAATTTAACTATTTGTAGGTAAAAAACCTTGCTGAGAATTACCAGGTAAATGTCGAGAATTATTAGGCATTACTCCTAATGACTTAGCTATAGCCACTGAGTCTAAATATCGCTTCACCGCTCCTTCTATTCCTGGTTCACAAGGTCTATTTTTTATCTGTTCATTTATTGCATCTGCTTCTGCCAAAAAATCTAAATTTTTCTGGTGCTGATAAGTTAATTCATCCTCTATTTCTTGCAGACATTGTAACTCTTGTTTAGTCAAAGACTGATAATATTTCCTGACTGCTTGCTTGTGACTTTCTAAAATGTGGAAAAACTCATAAACCATACCCGCGCCACCCACAGCTAATAATGCTGGCGAAATTGCACTCAACGCCATAGCAATAGGTGGACAAGCAGAAGCAACTGTAGTAATACTAAAAGCAGATGCAGCACCCACAGCACCACCCGTTGCCGTATCTTTCAGAGTTTCCAAAACTGCTTCACCCCCAGACATTTCTCCACGCACTACACGCAAACCATTGCTTAACATAGAAAAAGGCGCAGTAGTTACCGCACCTATCGCTGCTCCCATGGGTGTTGCTTTGACTCCCGCTTTCACCGCTCCCGTCAAGTTATCAACGTGCCATTTTGCCCCCAGGTTCGTCTGTTCCTGCAAACTCATGTCTTTGTTACCGCGCGCTCTATTGTTTTTGGCGTTTTCCCACTTAATATTACTGGGGTCATTTGAACCACCTTTGCTATGTGGTTTAACGTGACTAGCGTCTTTATCAGACAAATAGTCTCGGATATTTCTAGCAGCATTTTCAGCATTCGTTCCCATTCGTTGAGATGGTGGAACTTTGTTAAACATTTCTTGAGCTTGAGCGTAAGTTCTTGATGCTTCTCCTGGACGTACTCCACCTCGATAAAATTTTCGCGTCGCACTAACATATAAGTCTTGAAATTGGGCGTGGTAGACTTTACTTGTAGCTGCTGCGTTAACGGCAGAGTTTCGTTCCGAGTCATTGGACATAATTTTTTTATTCCAAACAATATTACCTTTTAATTAGAAAATTTGAGTTGTTTTCTATTAACAGGTTAAGCTTTTTGTTGGTTGTTTGGAAACTGTGGAAAATACTGACTTTTTATTCAAAAAAAAGATTGCTTCGGAGGATATAAATTTATAAGTTTCAAAATTAACTTTTAATTATCCCCCTCGTAATAACACATATAGCAATCCTAAATAGGTTGTAATATTTGCTTTTTTCACAAATATTATGGGATTAGTATAGAATCATAGTTATTAGACATAGGCGTGAAAAAGATATAGACTTTTTGTGCATAGTAAAGAACAGGGAACAAATTTACACACAAAATGTACAAAAAATGATTTCGGAAAGTGACTTTTACCGAATAATTAAGGTTTAAAGCCTCTCACTCGCCGTGGAGAAACAAGCGGTCGTTTGCGGAGCATTCCGTTAGGATGGGATGGCGAGGTCTCCTGCTCTTGCAGAGCCGCTCCGCTAACGCCATATCCAATCGACCAAGAGAGAAAAAATTTTCCTTTTATTCAATCCAATCCGTTTTAGGGAGAGGTAATTATCAATTATTGAAAACTCTAGCTGATGTTAAATAAAGAGCAAGTTTATTTTCTGGAGATGTCTATTATTTATTCAAGTAAAAAGGCGGGCAAATATTCACCCACCCTTCTTGCTTATTGCTTCTTACTTCGTCATTCTTTAATTAATCAAACTTGGAGAAGTCAACACAAATACATCCCGATATCCCATCTCTTCTGTCACAGGTTTAATGGGAGTTGTAAAGTGCAAAAATTCATGGTCATTTACCAATAATAAATCTCCAGGATTGAGAATTTTACTAAATACTGGCTTTTCTTTTCTAGCAGTATAAAGATGAGTTGCGCCTCCTTGAATATTATGTCTATTTACTGCAAATATACCAATAAAATCTGTGCCGTCTCTGTGAATACCTTCGGGTGCTGGATTACCTGAATTATTAGGGGAACAAATAGTTCTAATTTGATGCACCCCTATTTCTGCTTCTGGATGTATTTTGCAGGAATCACAGAAGGCTAAAATCATTTTTTTAAAGTTATCTAAGGCAATAAGTCTGTCATCTATTTCAGCAAATTCTCTTTTAATATCTCCTACTACAGGATTATAATCTTTGCTTTGGAAAAGATAACCGTGAGGCTGTTTTATTAACTCTTCTCCTGAGATAATAAAACGAGAAAGTCTTCTATAACGATACTTGGCTTTCATATAGGGATCAACAGGAAGGTCGGCAAAAAACTCTTCAAACCCTTCCATGCTAATTGAATTTACCTTTTTGTAGGTAAACATAAAAGCGTAATCTAAATTAATTGATTCTAAGATTTTTTGCATAGGTATTTCTCCTTTTTTATTGATTAAAATTTGAGTTTTATATTGTCTATATTTTTAGTATATCTTAGGTTTCTGAGAAGTGTTGCTAAATAGTATACAAACTATTAATTTTTGTAAAAATATGTATCAAATTACTCAAAAAAATGGTTTATAACAAGTTGATTAACTAAGTAGGTAAGCATAAAGGTTCGCAACATTAGAGGGCGGGTTTTGAGAAGTATATTGAGCTTACGTCAAGGCTTTCTATTAAACCCGCCCCTACAATTTTTTGAACGTTTAATTAGACCTACTTACTTAATAGATAGTAAAAAAATGGTTTCCTAATTCTTCGTGCGAATCATCCGTACATCCGTTGAGAAAATCCTTGTCGTGCCCCTTCTTTCCCTAGTCAAAATTAACCTCTTACTGCTTTAACTAAAGCTTGACAACCTTGTAGAAAAATACTCACATCTATACCTAATCCAATATACTGTACTCCACAGTCAATCCATTTTTTTGCAGTCTCGGAATTATTAGTAAAAGTACCAACGGCTTTTCCAGAACCCCGAATAATTTCTACTGATTTTTGCATTAATTCAACTACTCGAATATCATCAACTTGACCGGGAATGCCTAAAGACTGAGATAAATCATAAGGACCGAGAAAAATCACATCAATATGAGGAATTGTAACAATTTCTCTCAGATTTTCAATGCCTTTTGTACCTTCCACATGAACTACAACTAAAGATTCTGCATTTAATTTATCGGTAATATTACTACCTGCTGAAGTGTAAACTCCGGCGCGAGTTCCAAATGATAAACCACGGCAACCAATGGGATTATATTTAGCACTTTGCACTACTATTTCTGCGTCGGTTATTGTTTCTATTTGTGGAACTTGTACACCTGCACTACCAATATCAAGAGCGCGTTGAATTTGTGCGGCATCATTTTTGCTGACTCTGACAACGGGAGCAATACCTCCACAGTCAGCAGCACGACAAAGGTCTTCTGCTACTAGAATATTTAGAGGTCCGTGTTCGAGGTCGATCACTGCGAAATCAAATCCTGCTATACCACAAATTTCTATGAATGCAGGGTAAGCGCAATTCATAAAAGGTCCGAGTACAGTTTCGCCGTTTTTGAGTTTTTGTTTGAGTTGATTTTTTTGCATGGTTGATAAATATATAGAAAAGAGGTAATAGGGAATAGTAGTGGGAGCATCTTGCTCCCGTTCCAGGTATTCCTTATTCCTGTATATCATTACTATGTCAGACTACCAACAATATTACTAGAGAGTTTGGAGACCAAACCCCTACCAAGAATTTTAAATTTTTGGAATAATGCTTATACATTATCCGGATTAATTCCTCTTTCCTTGAGCATTTATACTGCTCTGTCTGCACGTTGTTTTTCCTGAATAGTTTTGTAGAATGAGCGTCTTGCCTTTTAGTTGTTTTATCCTGAACAAACACTCAGCTCTTGGTATTAGCGGTTAAAGAGATGATTTTTTGCTAGGAGTAACATTCTTAATCGGGTATTCAGGGCGATCGCTTTGAATGGCTTTTAAATTTTCACCTCTTGATTTACCAACACCCAAACTTAAACATTAGGTACAACTAATGACTAATCCAGGAAATCAACCAAATCCTAATATCAATCCTTGGTTGATAGATACTTTGACTCTCGAATATGAGCTTTCGTTAATCAGCAAAAAGCTGTTTTTTTAACAACCATTAATATTTTGAGTAAATAGAGAAAATAGATAACAGGAAAGTCTAGGGGTTTTGTCTCCAAACCCCTACAAATTATCCTATTTCTCATCATCCTTTTCTACTAATTGAACTAGGTTTTCCAAAGCACCATAAACTCTTGGCAGATTATCTATAGTGAAATTCCCAGTATCTTTGATAAAATTGTCTGTCACAAGCTTGCCAAACTGCCATAAATTACCATCTGTCACAATTCCATATACTCCCCTAAAAAAATTATCATTTATTTTCTGCGACGCGAACAACTCCGCCAGACATTGCCCCCAACCATGCTCAAAATCATTTTTCTTGGCTTCAACAACAATCACAATAGGCTTTTCTAATACAGTTTTACCAAGTTCAGAACGCCGTGAAAAAATATAGTCAGGTGTTCCAGAGAGAATTTCATCATAAGAAATACTTTTGCGAATCCAAAATGAATACTTCTGATAATATTTCTTATAAACTTCACGCAATAGTGGCGAGATTATAATTTCACAGCGAGATGCTTCTGAAGCAAATAAGTCTATATTTTCTTTGTTAAATTCAAAGTCTTTGATAAAACTGTCTGAAGGCAATAATTCCTGACTAACTATCAAATTCTCTTCTGAATATTTAATTCTATACTTTTTTTGTACATCCGAAATTGTTTTAAAATCACTGAAAGCCATATTTAATAAAATTTGATAAATGTTGCTGACAAATGGTATAGATACTGTTTGTAGTAGGGCTTCAGCCCGAAGTATAGATAGGACTAAAGCCCAACTACGAACTTTAATTATAACTATTCAATGGGCTTCAGCCCGAAGTATAGATAGGGCTAAAGCCCAACTACGAACTTTAATTATAACTATTCAACCAGACGTGATATAACTTCTGAGTTACTGCACCGTTACCACTTGTTCTAAACTTTCATTTGCCAAGCGATCGACTGCCCGCAAAGCATAAGTTCCTGGCGTAACTCTCACCGCATTACTAGCAGAATTTAATACTTGTACAAGTGCCCATTGATTACCATTTTGCTGATACAACGCCCAAGAGCGAACGTCTCCAGTATTATCAACATTCCAACTAATAACATCAGAATTAACCTGTACTCCTGTAGGTGGTGCTGGAGGTTGGTTATCTAACCACGGCATCGCCGGAGGTAATGCTGGAGTTCGATAAACATTATTTTTAAACACATTATTTACACCCGCCACATTATCTCGAAACATTTTCATACTAAAAAAGATATTTCCCAAAGAAAGTTGACCTGCTCTCTGACGAGAAATTGCAACTTGTCTCTCAAACTCAGATACCGACCAACCCGCACCTTGCAACTGACTTAAATAGTTTCCAGCATAAATATGACGACGTTGGGGGTTTTGTTGCAACCACCAATTTAACAATGCTGGATAACTCTGTTGGGGTGGGTCGATGCGCCAATAAAGTTGAGGTGCCAAATAATCTACCCAACCTTTTGCTAACCATAACTTCACATCAGCATATAAACTTTCATATTGATCTAACCCTACAATACCAGGGGGGTTCCCTGGGCGATAAATTCCAAACGGACTAATACCAAATTTGACATAAGGTTTTTCAGCGTGAATACCTTCGTAAAGACGTTGCACCATATTATTCACATTCTGTCGTCGCCAGTTAGATAGAGAAAGAGTTCCGCCAGATGCTTGATAACTATCATAGGTTTGATAGTCGGGAAATTCTTGCCCTGCTTGAGGATAGGGATAGAAATAGTCATCGAAGTGAATGGCATCAACGTCATAACGACGCACGACATCCATGATTGTATTGAAAGTTTGGTCTTGAATAACTTTCGCTCCAGGGTCTAACCAAACCCATGTATGGTATTTATAAGCATATTGGGGATATTTGACCGCTGCATGATTGGCAGCAAAGGAACCATCATTAGGACTAAGTTGAGCGCGGTAGGGGTTAAACCAAGCATGGAGCTCGATGTTGCGTTTATGACTTTCGGCGATCGCGAATTCTAAGGGGTCGTAATATGGTTGAGGTGAAGTTCCCTGTTTTCCGGTTAACCAACCACTCCAGGGTTCGATGGCGGAATTATAGAGAGCGTCTCCATTGGGTCGAACTTGCAATACTAAAGCATTTAGGTTTAGTTCCTGCATCCGGTTGAGGATGTTGAGTAATTCTGCTTTTTGTTGGGCGACTGGTAAACCACGTTGAGAAGGCCAGTCAATGTTGGCGACGGATGCTACCCATACTCCACGAAATTCTCTGGGGGAAAAGAAGGATGGTTGTTGAGCAGTGGCGGTGGGTAAGTAGCTAGAGATTTGAGTCAGGGTTAGTCCTAATATTATTAGGGAACTCCAGAGGAGATGTTTAGGCCGAAAGTCGATGTTTTTGGGGATTTTAGCTAATAGTTTGCCGATCAAGTTCATTGTTAGATATTTTGGTTATTTAATCTCATTCTACCTGATAGTCAACTTCATACTGTTCAATCCTGGAAAAAGTCAAATAATTTCTCAATTCTCTTGTTTGCCGAACAGAAATTTAACAACTATTGCGTATATCGCAATAAAAGATTTTGCTGGTGGTTACTCGGTAAGAATCTCCAGGAGAAAAAGTCAACTAATTTCTCAATTCTCTTCCTGTAAAAGGAGTAATTGGAGTAGTTTTCTATTCCCTTAAGTAAAGCGATCACCTCTACAAAAGTTTTCAGACTACATAGTAGGGAATTTCTATAGCAATATGATTTGAGTTGTGAGATATTGGATATTTTTAGGGAACAGGGAACAGGGAACAGGGAACAGAGAAAAAGAAAAAATTAATATATATGAATATCTGGAGAGTACAAAGTTCTTCTAAAAAACGATTTGCTTATCTGACTGAAAGTCTTACTGGAAAGGGCTTACAGCACCTACAGGTATGAATGGATAGTTTCTAAGCTTGAGTTGCTGAAAGCCTTAGCTAGCAATAGTTATTCAAAGAACTTCGCACTGTCTAGTGAATATGATAACTGCTATATTCTATACCTTTAAGGAACACCTAAATTCTCACATCTGATTCCTGATTGCTATATCAAATATCTCGACCGTATTGAGCAGCTACTGATTAAAACAGTTAACCTTCCTCCACCCAACTAACTAAATAATCTTCCAGACTGTTGAATTTGGAAAAATATTTCCCTAAACCTTCCCAATTTTCATAGAGATAAACGTTCAATTTGGCTAGTTAATTCCCTCCAATATTTCTCCAAAACGTTTTTTAAGTTGATTGGATTCTCGATCAGGTATGCAAATAGTAAAAAATTTAAGATGAGTATGAATTATACCAGTTCTCAAAAATAATGCTACAAAACTGTGTTTATAGGCAACATTTAAACTTAACTTTGTAGCAAAAATTCATCCAAATTGTATCACTAAATATCTACAAATCTTACTTTTAAGATTAGGAAATTATCAAACTATAAAAATTAGTCACAGTAAGAATTTGACTTTTGACTTTGCATAAGGTATTGAGGAAAATTTTATGGTATTTTATGGTATTTTTATGAAGATTTTATGAAGTTATTCAGAGCTATTAGGTAAATTTTTAAAGATTCAGTAAAGTTATGAATAAACACTTGCTATTTATATAATACCTATGCCAGTATATTTACAGTTAAGTAAGTGAATATAAAAAATATAAAACCAAGAAACAGGTCTCAGGTAAAGTGAGAAAAATTGTTTAATTCCTGCTTCTGATTCCCTGTTTCCTCTCACAATCATTTTCTATTTAATTTGAGCAAAAAATAAGGTCTCAAACCTCGCCTTTTAAGGGGATGAAAAAAGTAAAGTTCAGTATTTCAAGCCTCTGGCTGAAGCCGGAGGTAATGTTTCGCTACGCGACATGTTTGTGGAGCATTCCGCAGGAGGCTTTTTATGTGCGTAGCAAACTGTTAAGGCAGTTCCGACCCTAGGAGGCTAACTGAAATGACCTACCTACTTAGACTAATCATAGACATTTAATTCACTAAAAATCAATAAATCCAGAGGTGGCAACTCATGATAATGATCGGCAATCAAATACACAAAAAAAATCTACTTTGAAGCAGGTTTTAGTAGGAACAAGAATTATTTCTGTTGTCTAATCGCAGTTAATACTTTAACTCAAGCTGCTTCAATGGGAGTGGTTAATTTCATCAAAAAAATTAATCTTAAAGGAGTTAGTAACCATGATCGAAAAAATTTTTTATGCCGCAATAATTACAGTATTACTATCTATTTTATTAGAATTTTATCCTTTTTACTCACCTAAAAGTTTAAATCACAAGGAAGCAATACAGAAATATAATCATCTTCAAAGCTATATTAATTAGTTTGCCGTTACTTTTATTGGTTTATCTATATAATAAGTTATTATCAATTTAAAAGTAGTTTTGCCACTTATAAAAAACTAGATAATCCTGAAGTTTCTCCCAGTAAGTAAAAAGTATTGTTGGGATTATATCTTTGGTGCGGATCAATTTTATTCCTCCCTTGTTTTCCCATCTTCTGGTTATTTTTGCTATCAAAGTCTCTCTCCTGAGATACAGCGGTTTCCGAAGTTATGAGGTACACCCATCGCGGGCAAGATCCCCGCACTGCAATATTTTCACTATTCACCTTGTACGTCATTTCCCCGAAATCTGCTCTATAGCTAACCTTTTCCTTTTACCTTCTGAAATTTGCTAAGTATCTAACTTTCAGTGAGCATCAGTTAAAATCATTGAGATTGCTCCTTTTCACTCCGTTCCAGTCGCTTCGGACATAGTGATATTTAATTAAAGCAAGCTACTTATTATAGATATATAGCAATCCTATTTAAGAGGTTGTTTGTCAAGAATTATGAAGTGTTGGTAGCCCTCGCAAATTGGTTATTCCAGACTGCAAAATCACCGGATAAATAAGCAAGTTTTTACAGTTTAAAGGGCGATTGCTTTCCTTTACAAAACCTTACAAACACTCTCTAAGTTGTAATATTGTGCTGATAGGGGCGAATGGCCATTCGCCCGTACAGGAGTCAGGTAGGGGAGCCGTCGGTAGGGCGACGTACAGAATTTTCAAGGTTTTCAGCTCAAATTAACGATTATAAAAATTGTCACAATCAATGCGCGGATTGCTATAGATACCTATTAATAGGTATAGTTATATTCATATTCATAATTATAAGAATCTTCAAAATTAGTGCTGACTCTGACTCCATTATTATCAACAGTACATACAAACTTATTTCGTTCTCCATACACATCTACCCATCCTTGCCACTCCCAACCTTCTATAGTTTTCCTCACATCTTTTTGAGAAGACCAATTCCCATTTCTCGGAAATCCCATTTCATATTCCATAAATTCTTGACAAGAAGTCACAACACTACTGGTATTAGTAGAATTTTCATATTCATATAAATTATCGGGGAAACCATGAGGATAGGTTTCTTTTTTGTAAGTATATGCTGTTACTTCATTATTATTGATATGGCAAACAAAATTGCTTCTTTTTCCATCAAATTCTACCCAACCTTGCCATTTTAAACCCAATGGAGTTTCAGTTATATCTTCCAGGGATGACCACTTCCCATTTCTTGGAAATCCTATTTCATATTCCATAAATTCTCGACAAGAACTTACAACATAACTGGTATTAATATTAGTTTTATCATAATTGTTTCTGCTGATTTTTCTATGATTAATTCTACCTGGATACTGATAATTATTCAGTTTAATATGACTATTATCACCAACATCACAGGCTGCTAGAAAAACAATTGTAGCTAATGTTATTGCTAGGTTTTTTTTCTTCATCTTTACTCTGTAAGGAAATAAAACTTTTGATTATAATAGCACTAAAAGATACTTTGGGAGAATTTTTTTGTGAAAAATACAGAAATATCTGTCATTTTAGTTATCAGTACAGACCGCTGAAGCTAGAGACTTGAGAGCTTATTTTTTGGTCAAATGAATATAGACTTTAAAGTCAAGGGAACCGACTTTTGTAGTAAGATAAGACCCCGCCCTTAAGAGCGGGGTTTAAATTTAAAACCAAAAGCAATAGCTGATAATGCAGTGCCTCTGTCAGGGGCTAGCTGACGGCTAAATACTTACTAATTCATAATTAACTAGGAGGTTAAATTACTATGAGATTTATTAGCCCTAAAATCAATTATGCTTTTAAGAAGGTATTCGGTTATGATGAAAGTAAAAACATATTAATTAGCTTTATGATCCCTTGAATTTAAGTGAGGATTTGTTTAAGAATACTTATATTAACTGAAGAGCTGCTTACTTATGCTAGAAATTATCTGAAATATATCAATATAGCACTACGCAAATAGCTTAGGACATTTCTAAATCCTGAAACCTTTTGATAGTCAACTGTTCCCAGTTAAGTGTTCCCTATTCCCGATTCAAGTAGCGCTATAATAACTTCTTCGCATAAATACAAGACGAGCCTAATTATAATCTAGCTGATAACGCAGTTCCTCCGCAGGAGGCAGGCTAAAAGCTGATAGTTGTTTGCGCAGCATTCCGCAGGAAATGCTTACGATAATACTGTTTATTTTTCCTGAATTTTTAATTCATCAATGTTCCAAAAAGCACCGCCAATAGCAGAAAATTTTAAATTATCAATATGATTACGAACTGCTTGGAGTGAAAGAGAATTTACTAAAAAAAATACAGGCAATTGTTCGGCAACAATTTGTTGAAATTCTCCGTAAATTTCTCGGCGTTGATTTTCATTTACTGTCTGATATCCAGCAGTAAACAAACGGTCAATTTCTTTTTCCCAATCAGAAACTTGCCAATTTTTCATCCTTGGTTCACCAGGTTTAGAACCTAAATTAAACTGATGAAATGAACCATTACTTGACCAAAATAAGGATAGTAAATTTGGTTCAAAGTCAGCACCAGGAACACCAAAAGCTCCGACATAACATTCCCAATCTCGACTTAAGAATAGCTTTTGTAAAACAGTGTTGAAGTTTAGTACCTGTAAATTTCCTTTAATCCCGATATTGCTTAAATATTTTTGAATTTTAACTGCTGTATCTATGCGTAGTTTTTCTTCAGATTTTACTAAAATTGTAAATTCTACTCGGTTGCCATCCTCATCTAATAATTCATTTGCATTATTATATTGAAAACCAGCATCTAACAATAATTTTTTTGCCTTTTCAGGGTTGTATTTATAGACCTTTAATCCTGCTTCTGGAGATAAATAATAAGGACTTTGTACTGCAAGAGCAGAGTGTCGTATTTCCCCTAAACCACGATAAATATTGTTATTAATTTGTTGGCGATTAATAGAATATGCAACTGCTTGTCGAAATGCTAAATTATTAAACCAACGAGACTTCATTGGATTTAAAAAAGGTTTCCCTTGAGAATTTATTCCTTGATTAAGATTAAAACCAACAAATTGAAAGTTTAAGTTGGGACCACCATTATAAATCTTATATTTGCCTCGTTTTTCTTCTCGCTTAAGTAATTGAAATGCTTCGGCATCTACTCCAATACTGTCTAATTCCCCTGAACGAAATCTCAGCAATTGATTGTCAGTTGATGGAATAATTTCGATAATTAATTTATCAAGATATGGAAGAGAGTTACCTGCTAAATCGGAACGCCAATAGAAGGGATTTTTCTGTAAAACGATTCTTTGGGAAGGGATATAATTTTCCAGTCTAAATGCACCATTGCCAATAATTTCTTGTGGTTTTGTATTTGTATTCCAGGTCGATAAAAATAGAGGTTTACCATCAGCGTCAGTTGACAAAATAGTATCCCGCAAAGCATGATCTGGTAAAATTTTTAATCTTCCTATGTATCTGAGAAATGGCGCAAAGGGTTCGGGCAAAATAAATTCTACTCTTTGCCGATCTATTTTTTTCACCAATGGAAAAGCACCACTACTACCAATTCTTAAAAAATCTCTGTAGACAGTAGGAATTTTTTGGTTGAGATAAATATCTTGATAGGTAAAGACAACATCATCAGCAGTCAGAGGTTCTCCATCAGACCATTTTAATTCTGACCGTAAAGTAAAGATAATTCGCTTTTTATCTTCAGAGAAAATCCAAGATTCTGCTAAGGCAGGTTCTAATTCTCCAGTCAAACCATTTTCTGATATTAATCCCTCATAAATAAATCCAAAAATTCCATAAGGAGAACGAGATATAGGATAGTTAAAAGTTGGTGGCGGACTAGGGTTAACTAAAACTAATTTTGAGTTATTATTACCTTGAGAGTTCAATAATGTTGGGCGACAACCAGTGGTCAGAATTAATAAACAACATAATACAACCCCTACTAAAAACTGTAGCACTCTAGAAATAGTAAACCGATAAATATCTTGATTTTTGTTTTTACTTTCTAACATTTGCGAAAATTACTAAATAAAAGTTGCCTAGCTTAGACTATTTTACAGTTTTGTAGTAATTAGACATAGGTGTGAATATAAAAATATAGATTTTTTGCAAGAATAAGTAATACCAATTCCCATGCATTAATACTATACTTCGGTAATATAGCAATCAGGAATCAGATGTGAGAATTGAGATGTTCCTTAAAAGGATAGAATATAGCAATTATCTTATGAAGAAGATACATTTTTTTCTTCTTTCCTGTAGCAATAGTGCCTCCATACCTAAAAGTCTTCAATATCTCACAACTAAAATCATATTGCTATATATTCGTTTTTTTCTTCTTTTCTGTTCCCTCCATACCTATTCCCTCCATACCTAAAAGTCTCCAATATCTCACAACTAAAATCATATTGCTATACTTCAGTTATCAACTAATTAGCACAGGCTGAATCATATTTTTGCTAATTTAAGCTAATTTAATGTTAATTATTTTTATGTTGTACAGACGTTCCATGCAACGTCCCTACCTCTCCCACTCCCCTACTCCCCTACTCTGAAATAGATAAAGTTTTTGAGAAATCATATAAAAGGGAACATCGGATCTGGGAACAGGGAAGATATTTTTAGGAAAAAAGTACGAAAAATGAAACGGAAGTAACTTTTACCGAAGAATAAAAGTTTAAAGCCTCTCACTCGCTGTGGAGAAACAAGCGGTCGTTTGCGGAGCATGACCTTAGGATGGGATGGCGAGGTCTCCGTTCCCTCCGGGACGCTACGCGTTAGTGAAGCTTTGCGCTAGCAAACGCTTGCCTCCAATCGACCAAGAGAGAAAAAATTTTCCTTTTATTCAATCCAATCCGTTTTAGGGAGAGGTAATTATCAATTATCCATTATCAATTATCCATTATTTAATTGTCTTGTCTTGGATGTTAAATCAAGGGTAAGTTAATTTTCTGGAGATATCTATTAGACCTCTCCAAAAATAAAAAATCAAATCAATCCCATACGCACAAACCGTCAATTATTTCCCCCTACTCCCTACTCCCTACTCCCTACTCCCTACTCCCTACTCCCTCTTTTATGGAGATATCTATTAGGTAGGTGAGCAAAATTAAACGCAGGTGGAACTGAAGTAAGTAAATTTTCCAAAACTATTCTGACAGTAACTCGCCAATCTAAATTCTGACTTCTGTAGAAGCAATTCATAAATTTCATAAGATTTTTCGAGGAACCATTATAAAAACCTTCTATGAAAAATCTCTACATTATTTGGTGGTACATTGTAATTATTGTTCTTATGAGGTATGGCAGTGGGAGCATCTTGCTCCCGTGCTAGGGGTTGCTTGTTCCTATCTACCATTACACGAGCAGGACTACCCATTATTTTTTACCGAATAATTAACCTCTAAACCCTCTCCTTTTAAGGAGAAAAAAGAAAAAAAAATCATTTTGGTCAATCCTATCCGTTTTAAGAAGAGGTAATAATTAATTATTAATTGTTAATTATTGAAACTCTGTCTATGTATTTTGTTGTGGAAAATTTAGATGAAGTTGCCCAAACTGAAAAATAAATGGTAAAGTTTTGTAAAGAAAACCCATTTATCAAATCATTATGAAACGACAACTAACAGAAGGTAGGATCGGCCCACTATTACTAAAGCTAACACTGCCTATGATTTGGGGAGTGTTTGCTGTCATTGGTTTCAATATTGTTGATACCTACTTTGTCGGTCAACTCGGAACAAAGGAGCTAGCAGCAATGAGTTTCACTTTCCCAGTAGTAACATTATTAGGTACTGTGTCAATGGGTTTGGGAACAGGTGCTGCTTCTGTTATTTCTAGAGCTATTGGAGAAGGAGACCTCTACAAAGTCAAGCGACTTACCACTGATAGTTTAATTTTATCCTTATTAATAGTGGGAATTTTGGTGATTCTAGGTTTAACAACTATTGACCCTGTATTTACTGGATTAGGCGCAAAAGCAGAAATTCTGCCTCTAATTCGACAATATATGGAAATTTGGTATCTGGGAGTAATTTTTATAGTAGTGCCAATGGTAGGTAATAATGCTATTCGTGCTGCTGGTAATACATTAATTCCCAGTGTAGTGATGACTGTAGCAGGTATTGTCAATGCTGTGCTAGACCCAATGTTTATTTTTGGAGTAGGTGCTATTCCAGCGATGGGGTTGCAAGGAGCAGCATTAGCAACTGTTATTGGTAGGGCGACTACGTTAGTAGCTTCTTTGTTTTTTCTACACTATCGCGAAAAAATGATTTGTTGGGAGTTGCCTAGCTTTAAGGTTATCCTACGAAATTGGCAAAATATACTTTATATAGGTATACCTGCCGCAGGTACGAATATGATTACACCAATTTCTATTACTCTTATTACTAGCTTGATGACAAGTTATGGCACTGTGGCAGTGGCAGGTTTTGGTATTGCTTCTAAGGTAGAGTCGTTTTCTATTATTGTGCCAATGGCATTATCTGCTAGTTTTAGTCCGTTTGTCGGGCAAAATTGGGGAGCGAAAAAGTACGATCGCGTCTATTTGGGTTTGCGCTTAGGGTTTCAGTTTTGTCTGTTTTGGGGAGTTATGGTAGCGATCGCTTTTGGTATAGGTGGGAGTTGGGTTGCTTCAGTATTTGATAAAGATCCCGAAGTTGTGGAAGTCGCTGCTAAATATCTACTGATAGTACCTATTAGTTATGGTGCTGCAGGAATTATATTAATTTCTAGTGTAACTTTTAATGCTTTGGGAAAACCTTTACCTTCTATGGTAATGACTATCACAAGGATGTTATTTTTGTATGTACCTTTGGCATATTTGGGAAGTTGGTTATTTGGAATAAATGGTGTTTTTGCTGCTGCTTGTTTTGCGAATTTGGCAGTTGGTATTGGAGCTTATTTTTTGTATCAGAAAAATTTTCTTCTAAACAATTTGACACAGGAAAACCAATTAGTAACAGACCAGTAATTTCCGTTATGAGTATCTCCTATTTCAGTAAAATACTTAACTTGCTTTTTTTATCTCCTTTAAAGGAGAAGCTTAAAACCTTATTTTCTGGTCAAAAGTAGATATTTTTAAGTTATACAATTAATGCTTAAATTGATAAGGAATTTAGTATTTTTGGCAACTCAGATAATAGCTAATAATTAAGTTTGTAGTAGGGCTTCAGCCCGAATATACAGCAGATTATACCTTTGTAAGTTACATCCATAGCGGGGAATATGCCCGCACTACAGATATTTAATTGTTAATATCTGTACTTCATATACTTAGAATTTACTGTAAATATTTTAAGGGCTAGAGCAAAACTACAAACAAAGACTTTATTATACTAATTATACAAACATAATATAAAACTTAAGTACACTCAGCCATCTTGACAATTAGACTAATGTAAGACTATAAATATGGGAATAACTAAGGATATAAAGAAATGCAATCTCGAAGAATTAATCCTGTAAACTTAGTAAAAGAAACACTAGGTACTACTGGGTCTGTATATATTCCTTCTTTAATTATTGCTTCTCCTGGTTTTTTGATAACTTTACTTTCAAAGTTACCAGTAATAAGTCCGATATTAGTTACTATTTCGGCAATATTCCTGAGTCCACTGTTGACAGGAGCTAATATTTTCTATCTTCATCGGCATTTTTCTCTCAATTCTATAAGTATAGAGGAAGCATTTAATCTAAGTTTTCAAAATATTTTTAAATTGATTTTTGCATCATTTGTTGTTTTGTTAATCTGTATTATTGGACTGATATTATTCTTTTTTCCTGGATTTTATATAATGTACCGCTTGTTACTTTCTATCTACACTATTGTTATAGAAGATTTATTCGCTTTAGATGGAATTACTAGAAGTTGGCAGTTAACAAAAGGTAATTGGTGGTCAATATTTTTGGCAACTTTGTTACTTACAATAGTTTTATTTTTTCCTCTAATTGTATTACCTGTTCTTTTATTATCTTTGGGTATACCACAACAAATAGCTAGTATAGTAGCTAATATTCTTGGTTTTTCAATAGGTCCGTTTTTTAGTGTTTATGGCTATTTATTGTATGTGAACCTGAAAGAAAATTAGGATGAGAGATTGTCAAATCGTCAACTAAACCATTAATCAATAAAATCTTAAAAATAAAATAGTGAAAAGTATGTCATTTTGGTTATCAGTAGTCGTAGTAGACTGACACACCTTAAATGTTGCATTAGAAAAAAATGCTCAAACCTTGCCATAACAATAATTATACGAAAAAAGCGCTCTGCACAGCTAAAATGCTACAATAAGCGTAGGTTTGGTTGAGAAACGTAGCTTGCTTCCCGCAGAGTAACCCAACAAACATAACGCTTTGTTAGGTTTCACTATCGTTCTACCCAACCTGCATTTTTATTTGTGTTAGTCTACTACCTTGAATTGCTAGAAAAAAAATATTAACAAAATTAAAAATTTAAAGCTATACTGTAAACTAAAAAACACTCTTAGAAAGTTTACCCAAACCCCATGCGGTTGCAACGTCAGTTCAGTGGACAAATTATCACCTTAGACACCCAAAACCAAATTGGCGGGGGTGGTGAAGGTCGTATCTATTCTGTGGTACAAAATCCATCCCTAGTGGCCAAAATTTATCATAAACCCACAGACGAGGATGCCGATAAACTGACCGTAATGTTCTCTCATCCACCAGATGCACCCATGGGAACCGGACATTCGGCGATCGCATGGCCTATAGACCTATTACGCACCACCAATAGCAAACAGCAAATTATCGGCTTTTTAATGCCTCGTGTTTCTAGAGCAGAACCGATACATATATTCTACAACCCTAGAAACCGTCGGGAAAAAAAGCCACTCTTCAACTATCGTTACCTCCATCGCACAGCTCGTAACTTAGTGGCAGCAGTAAACGCTTTACATAACAGTGGATATACCATCGGCGATGTCAACGAATCAAATATTCTAGTCACCGATACCGCTCTTGTCACCCTAGTTGATACCGACTCATTTCAAGTACGCGACCCCTATACCCTAGAAATTTACCGTTGCCCAGTGGGGAAACCAGAATTCACACCCCCAGAATTACAAGGTAAGAGTTTCCGGGAAGTTGACCGCAAACCCGAACATGACTTATTTGGTATAGCAGTATTAATATTTCAACTATTGATGGAAGGAACTCACCCTTTTGCCGGAGTTTACAAAGGTAGAGGCGAACCTCCAACTCTCGAAGCGCGAATCAAAGTAGGTCATTTTCCCTACAGTAAAAAGCGAGTTCCCTATCGCCCGATGCCACTTGCGCCAGATTGGAAAATTTTGCACCCCAGCATACAACAATTATTAATTGACTGTTTTGAATTAGGGTATGAACATCCAGGGTCGCGCCCAGATACGAAAACTTGGTTGCAGGCGTTGCGAGAGTCAGAGAATAGTCTAGTAACTTGTCAGAAAAATCATCAGCATTTGTATGGAAATCACCTAAAATCTTGTCCGTGGTGCGAACGTACCAAACTATTAAAAGGACGCGACCCTTTTCCATCAAGGGAAGCAGTAAGAAATAAGCAACATTTGGAACCCATCGGAAAGAAGCGGAAACTCTTATCATTAACGCCACAAAAAACTACTCCCCCTAAAAAACCAGCACCACCAAAACCAATTGTCATAACTCGGAAAATGGGTCAATATCAACCCTTACTAACCCCTGTTTCTATCAAAATGAAACCGCCTTCAGTTCCAATAATTCCCTTACCAGGAGGTGGCAAAGGTCTTGTTGGCGTTGCCCAAGATGCTATTTTTGGTAGCTTTTGGGGAGTATTGTGTGCAGCAGCAGTAGCAGGTCTGCTATTAGGAATAATTAATGGTAGCGTTGCTGTTTTAGGTGGAGTGATAATGGGAATATTGTGGGGAGGTTTTTTCGCGATCGCCTGGCAATATATTATTCCTGTGGGGTTCTCGAATGCCAGTTTAGGTTTAACCGGAGCGCTGTGGGGAGGGTTTATTGCTACTGCCATTAGTGGTGCTGTTTATGGAATTAGTAACCGCCTGGGAGTGTTTGGACAAGCAGTAGTATTTGGTGGATTTTTAGGTATTATTTGGGGTGGTGTTTGGAGTGCTTTTAAACCACCCTTAGCGCTGCCTACTCCTGGGCGAGTTTGGGGTAGACGAGGTTTATTTTTAGGAGCAATTTGGGGTGCTTTTTTAGGTACAGTTATTGGAGCAATTTTAGCTGGAGTTTTTGTGTTTCAGGAAAGTCTGAATGAGAATAGTAATTCTTGGATTGAATTGGTATCTATATTAATAAGTAGTATGATTCCGGCAATGGGTGTAGGTGCTATGGGTGGGATTATGGGAGGTGTTGTTTTAGGACCAATTTTAGGTGCGCCAACTTTACCTTTATCTAATAAATTATCGGGAATTAGAGGTGCTGTATTAGGTGGAATTTGGGGATGTTTTTTAGGAGTAATTATTGGAGTAATTTTGGGTGGAATTTTACCACAAATTGTCTCAATAGATTTAGTTGGAATTATGCGAATTAATGAAGATTGGACTTTAATTCTTTCAACAATTTTTGGAGCTGGTTTAGGTGGTATTAGTGGTTGTTTTTCTGGGGCAGCTTGGGGGGGTATGGGGAAATGGTGAATGAAGAAGGAGTCAGGAGTCAGGAGCTAGAATGAATAGCTTCAATACTATTTTTTAGGTGGGAAATTCTCTTTTTCTCTTGGTGCGCGTTCCCTCTCTTGGTCGATTGGATATGGCGAGGCAACCTCGCCATCCCATCCTTCGGAATGCTCCGCAAACGACCGCTTGTGCCGTGAGAGGGCGCGGGGTCGCACCGCTTTGTCAAAGGGACATCTCCTGTAAAGTCTTTTAATCATACTTATTATTCGTAACATTCTTTTTTCAAATTGATATAACAAGAGAAGAGACATAGTGACTAATGTAGGACTAAAAATACAACCAATAGTTTTGACTTGACCTGTTAACGCAGTTCCGACCCAGGAGGCTAGCTAATAGCTTAATGCTTAAATCTATATCACTACTTTTACCGAATAATTAATAATTATTAATTAAATAATTCAGCTTTATTAGCCTCCCCTTTCAAGGGGAAAAAAAGTGCTAGGATATTTCCTTATATTCAATTGGGTTACGGTTTTCCTTGAGGTAATTATCCATTATCAATTAATGAAAAGACTATCCTATGTTATGTATTAAGGGACTCCAAAGAATGATAGGATAGATGAAGTTTTTTCACTATTCTTTCCTTGCGCTTCCGTAAAGCAGAAAGAGTAAAATCTTTGTACTCCTCCAAGCCTTGAATTTCTTTCCAAGACCAATCTTCAATAACCTTGTATGTCAATAACTTTTGCTCTTCTGGAGTTAACTCTTTCAAAGCCTGCGAAACTAGCTGTAGTTTAGATTGTAATTCTTCATCTCCTATTTCTATAAAGTTTTTTTCCTTCTGTAAATGGTAGTCCTCCAGTTGCAGTAATTTAGACTTTTCTCGACTAAGTTCTCGGATATAATTATAGGCTACTGCACGAATCCAACCCAAGAAACTTTTGATAGTTTCTCCTTTTTGAAGAGTCTTGACTCCTCGCGAGTAAACTTCATTTATAATATCAACCTCTGTGTAAGCTCGATCCAAGTGAAACTGTTTTAGAGACCTCCGGATAAAGACAAGAAAAAAAGAATCACTACCATCTGGACTTAGTAAGTTTTCCCACTCTGAGTCAAACTGATCTTTCCCAGATATACATTCTTGGGTCATAATTTTTCTACTCCTCGATATCCCCCCGAAAAGGAAAATTCTATAATCAAGTGAAGTTCAACATTAGTTTGTGACGATCGACAAAATTGCTTATTTAATCAAGTCATGAAACTTATTACCCCTGCTGAATCTGATAATTTTGAGAAAATATATAACCATATATTTTTTCCCCTATAGAACCCCTAAGCGTATCTCTGCAAAGCTGCGGGTTTTTGGCAAAGGAGTCAGGAGGACGTCCTCAGAAGTCAGGAGTCAGAGAAATAGGATAGGGGAAAAAGGTAGAATCTAGGACCCCATCTCCCCATCTCCCCATCTCCCCATCTCCCCATCTCCCCATCTCCCTGTCTCCCTATCCCCATCTCTAAATAAGATCCCAAATGGCTTCTATAGAACCCTTGAAGGTATCTCTGCGGGGGATTAAATTTTTGAGACACGGAGTCAAGAGTGGGAATTAGGCAATACGAGAAAAATATTGAAAAATACTCCAATATACCCCATCTCCCTATCTCCCAATCTCCCCATCTCCCCCCTCTCTTTTTAAATAGCTCTCAAATGGGTTCTATATATCTATTTGTCATTCAATAATTTAATTATGCAAATTAGCTAATAGTATTTTTCACAAATTGGCCAGAAAATTCTGAAGCAACTGGTAGTCACAAAACTAGGGCAATCTTCACTTGCTTTATGGAACTGAAATTTAGAGTTAAGTGAGGAGTAAGTTATAATGGAGGTTACTATGCCAAACACGAGCTATGCAGATTACCTTCTAAGTAAGATTTTCATTGCAGAATTTTCATTAAAGCAACTTTTGTTATACCTTTTTTTAGGCTCGGGAATCTTTATCGAAACTTGTTACTTTACTGATTCTCAAAACTTGAAATTTTTGTTTGTCTGAATAAAACAGTAAAGAGCGTAATAGCTTTATTAACTAAGACTAAAAGTCTGTTTGTGAACGAAATATGAATATAGCAGAGGTCTAGTAATCATCTAGGGTTTCTACATTTTAAAATTATTGGAATATGCTCAAAAGTCGCGTTTCAATTAAACTCGTTTTGAGCATTCAATTTTTGTTCCATAAACAGGCTCTAAAATTGATTACAGATTAAGAGGATACTGCATAGGTTATCAAATCTTTGTGGTCAAAAGTCTGTGCAAGTCCCTATCTCAAAACTGAAGTAAAAGAATGAACAAACAGAAACCAAAAGATTGTTTTACAATTTTAAGTCCTCAATTGGAAAAACTCATTTATGAGTATGCTTGGCTAGCTTCTTTACCAGAATTGAATCAGCAACAAGCAGAACTATTAGGTGAAATACTTGAGCAAGCTAGTCAGAGCGAAATAATAACTTTTTGGATTGCTGAAATAGATCATATTCTGGGTCATCCTTTAGGTTTATTAAAGCCACAAGACCGCCATTCTTATGAAGACCAGAAAGCACAGTTAAGAGAGCATTTTGTTGAAGACCAGAAAGCATGGTTAAGAGAGCATTTTGTGATAGAAGCAAAATGCTTACCTACTGATGAATTGACTCATCAAGACCTTAAAGATGAGTTTCCTACTCGCAAAGGATACTAATCCTGATTCATCAAACATAGTCAGTAAAACTGTCTTACTTTTTCCCGAAAGCTGGTAGAGAGAAATCGTGGATAGTTGAATTATTTCCTATTCATATTTCTCTCATTTTTTTAGATATGCTCCTCCGCCCTACTATATTTCAAATTTAAGGAATTACAACAGTTGGCAACTTGATGAGGTATGAAATTATCTGGGAGTAGGAAACAGAGGTTAATTTAAAGCTTTCTCTATTTCTCGTCCAAAGCTTTATTTTCCAAGAAAGTCACAAAAATATGGAAGTTTCACTAATATTTGAAGACTAATTTAGCAATCTATTTAGGAGTTTTTTTATGTCTTGTCCCCTTAATTCAATTGGTCAACCATCTTGTCACATAACTGCACATCCAGATTATCCTATGCAAAAATTTTGTGCGACCTGTAAACAAAGATTTCCAGAACATAAATCTTTAGGAATTGTGCAGATTGCTATAATATTTTTTCTGGTAATTTTATCTTTTAGCTTCCTTCAGCAAAGACTGCTGAATAAAACAAATTCAAATGTTGAACCTATTCATCAAAAAGTCTCTCTCTGATAAGTTTTTCAACTAGCTTACCACCAGAATAAGTATAAGCAAATATTGTTTGTTTATGAATTACTAAGGAGACATAGTAATGAATTTATTTACTACTAATACAAAAGAAATATTTCCTCAAGCAATGCCAGGAATAGTTGAAGAAGCGATCGCGACAAATCAACCAGGACGAGTTAAGTTTAAAACTACATACTGGCCTGCTATTTTATTTGAAGAAAAGAGTATTTCTCTTGCTCCTGGTCAAAAGATCGCTGTTGTTGGTCGCATAGGAATTACTTTACTAATAAGTCCTCTGTGATTAAATGGTATTTTTTCGATATAGCGCTATAAAAAGGTGTTATTGATAAAATTTAAATACTTTACAGCCAATAGTTTTGACTAGAGCTGATAGCTGAATGCTTAAAGCTATAAAAGTTAGCCAATATGTCAATATCACCCATTTAAAAATGTTTACTGGAATTATTCAACAAACAGGAAAAATTTATCAAATTAACTCAGAAGCTTCGGGATGCGAATTAATTATTAATGTTTCTCCTGATTTATATGCTGAAGTGGAAATTAAGTCTAATCTTACTGTTAATGGCAGGGCGTTAACAATTTTAGGCAAAGAGAAATTAGGAGAATTTTATCTACTGAAGTTTTATCTAGCTTCGGCAAAAGTTCCTGTACAATATCAAGGGCAAAAAAAGTTGAATTTAGAAAGGTCTATTCGTTTGGGAGAAGAAATTTCTGGTCCTTTATTTTATGGCGTACCTTCAGGATATTGTCAGTTAATTTCTAGGGAAAATTTGTTAGGAGGTGGAATAAAAATTGAGGTAAGTTGGGAGAGTGAATTTTTTCAGTATCTGGATATTAAAGACCAGGTTTGTTTGGATGGAGTATTGTTAATAATTAAGGATATGAAAAAATCGTCTCTGTTGTTTGATATTTACCCAGAAACTATTAATTTGACTAATTTAGCAGAAAAAGATATTGGAGAATATTTCGCGATTGAAATTGACCCGATGGTGAAAAAAATAGCGCAAATTTTGGCTAAAAAAACACTGTCGCAATCTGAGTAATTTTTATTAAAAGGCGGAAAAGAACATGATTGTCATGGCGAGGCGCTAATCAAAACAATTAACCTTGTGGAGAAAGTGTTAATCTAGCCGAAACAATCTCATGGTTTGACGATGAGGTCAGAGATTGCCACGGGGGGGTCTGATAGGTTAGCAAGAGAAAATAATTACTATTCCCACCCCCCTCGCAATGACGTGGTAGGTTAACTTGTCATTGCCAGGCGGTAATTAAATAGTTAACCTTCTCGAAAAAGTGTTAACTCAGCCGAAGCAATCTCATGATTTGACGATGAGGCCAAAGATTGCCACGGGGGGGTCTGATAGGTTAGCAAGAGAAAATAATTACTATTCCCACCCCCCTCGCAATGACGTGGTAGGTTAACTTGTCATTGCCAGGCGGTAATTAAATAGTTAACCTTCTCGAAAAAGTGTTAACTCAGCCGAAGCAATATCATGGTTTGACGATGAGGCTGGAGATTGCCACGGGGGGTGGGAATAGTTAACCTTCCGGAAAAAGCATCAAGTTAGCCGTAGACGAAGGTAGAAATCTCATTTGTTTGTTAACCACCCTTATCTGCATATCTTTCTTCAAACAGGGACGATGAGGCTGGAGATTGCCACGGGGGGTCTGATAGGTTAGCTTGAAAAAATAATTACTATTGCCACCCCCCTCGCAATGACATGGTAGGTTAAATTGTCATTGCGAGGCGCTAATCAAATAGTTAACCTTCCGGAAAAAGCATCAAGTTAGCCGTAGACGAAGGTAGAAATCTCATTTGTTTGTTAACCACCCTTATCTGCATATCTTTCTTCAAACAGGAAGTATAGTAATTTGAAATTTTCTAGTTGGTTAGAAAGGGTAATATCTATGGTTTCTCTAAAGCGATGGTTATCTATTCTTAGTGTTAATAGTCTGATGTTATTGAACGTCGGTCTTCTTCTCTTAATATTGCCAAGTATTCTGAATAAGGGAGAATTTGCTCTTCAAAACAACCCTGATGCTGAAGCAGAAAAAGTATTTTATGAAGGAATGAAGCTGTATCAGGAACGAACAGCAGAATCTCGGAGGCAAGCGATCGCTAAATGGGAAGAGGCACTATTACTATTTAGTCAAACAGGTAACTTGAGCAGGGAAGCAGTTACACTTCTTGGTATTGGATCTGCCTACGATGACTTAGGAGAAAAACAAATTGCTCTCAATTTCTACCAGAAAGCTTTACCTATATATCGGCAAATAGGCGATCGGGGTGGGGAAGCAACTACTCTCAATAATATTGGCAGTGTCTACGATAGCTTAGGAGAAAAACAAATTGCTCTCAATTTTTATAATCAAGCT
>NZ_JBNHEP010000287.1:0-26112 GCF_050015995.1 Dapis brunnea BLCC-M229
AATTCTAAAATTCCGGGTTCATGTTTCCAAGCAGTAGCAATTTGTCGCACTGCTTCACGTCGCACATCCCAATTCTCATCAGACTTTACCCATTGTTTAAGTAACTCTAAAATTTCTGGTTTTTCTTTGCCCAAAGTAGCAATTTGTCGCACTGCTTCCCGTCGTACATCCCAACTATCAGTAGAAATTCTTGAGACTCCCGCACATTTTGAGGAATAAACATTCGCCATAATTTCAATTCATTATAACCATAACCACTCGTATCTAAACTTTCTAATTTGAGATTGCCATATTGTTCTCGGATTCCTTCTTGATGTTTTTTCAGGTCAAACTCTGGTCTGATTTCAGAGTTTTTAGTTGCCAGTTTATCCAAATTTTCAGAATCTAATATTTCCCGTAATTCATCCGACTCTCGAATAATCTTTTTCACCCTTCTCCGATATTGCTCGGCGACAAATTCCCAGTTAAATTCATCTGGCAAAGGTGGATTAATTTCATTTCCAATAGTAGCTAATGTCTTAGTATCCAAAATTTTGAGATTATTATCAAAAGCACTAACCAAAACTTCTAAAACTAACTTATTTTTAATAAACTGTTTTAAAGGTTTAGTATATTCCTTTAACTCACTTTCACTCAAATCAGCATTTTCTAACTCTTGCTCTACCAAATCTAAAAAATCTTTAATTGCTTGTGCCGTAGCTTTTTGTAAAATTTTTCCATTTTTCATCCCGCCAATAGCATCAGAAATACCTTGTTTGAAAAAATCTTTAACGTAGTCTTCAGCAGTACCCTTAGCTAATTCTCCAATAACTTCCCCAGCAATAAATTTAACCGCTTCACTACCCCCCCAAGCAATTAACAATTCAAGCATAATTATTTAACCTGTTATGTGTTAGTTATTTTTAATTATAGTCATTTGTTTGTAGTTGGGCTTCAGCCCGACTATTTCGGATAATTAGTTATAATAAAGCCTTTGTTTGTAGTTGGGCTTCAGCCCGACTATTTCGGATAATTAGTTATAATAAAGCCTTTGTTTGTAGTTGGGCTTCAGCCTGACTATTTCGGATAATTAGTTATAATAAAGCCTTTGTTTGTAATTGGGCTTCAGCCCGACTATTTTGGATAATTAGTTATAATAAAGCCTTTGTTTGTAGTTGGGCTTCAGCCCGACCATACATGATATTAGTTAATTTCAGATAAGTGCATTATCAGCCTTTGTTTGTAGTTTTGCTCTAGCCCCTTAAATATTTATAATCGGGCTAAAGCCCTGCTACGAGCCTACTCTATCAAGCATAAAAAAATCAATTCTCAATTCTCAATTCTGAATTCTAAATTCAATACATAAAATCACCTTCAATTAAATCCTGAAACTTAGGATTCAAATGAATATTACCAAAATCAGAATCAGTTCTCGCCATCTCTCGGTAAGGTTTACCAGCACCGAAATTAATTGCTTGTTCCAAATTTTCAATTGCTAAATATACCTTCTCCTGCAAAGCATAACAACGAGCTTTATTATAGTAAGCCAAAGAATAATCTGGTTGAATTTTTATCGCTTCATCAAAACAAGCGATCGCCTCATACCACTCTCCTAAATTTGACAAAGCTTGACCTAAATTATTCCAAGCTTCCTGATAGTCTAGTTTAATTTCTATTGCTTTCTCATAACTAATAATTTCCCCTTCCGTATCCTCTAAATAAAATAAGGTTCTGCCTTTAAAATTCCAAGCTGCATAATGATTGGGTTTAAGTTTTATTACCTGCTCAAAACATTTCAAAGCTTCCTGATACCTTCCTAGCTCAAACAATGCCTTACCTTGATTATCCCAAGCTTGATATAAATTCGGTTCAATTTTTGTTGCTTCTTCGTAATTTTTAATAGCTTTTCGGTAATGTCCTAAACTATTCCAAGCATTTCCTAAATTGTACCAGGCTTGATATAAATCTGGTTTAATTTGTATCGCTCCCTCAAAAGAACTTATTGCTTCCCGATATCGCTCTAAATCATTCAGTACATTCCCTCGATTATACCAACCTAAATGAGAATTTGGTTGCAGACTTATAGCCAGATTAAAATTATTTAAAGCTAACTGTAATCTACCTATTTTTTTGAAGGCATTACCTCTATTATTCCAGGCTTCAGGGTATTCTGGTTTAATTTTTATTGCCTTATCAAAAGCAGTAATAGCCTGCCGATATTTTCCCAATTTACTGAGATTTACTCCCACATTGTACCAGCCTTGATAGTCATCTGGGGAGATTTCTGTTTGTTCATCCATTTCATTTTTCCAGGAAGAAGGAAATCAGTTATCAGTTACCAGTTAGCCGTTATACCATTTTGAAAAAGAATGCTATATATGAAACTTCAATTATTTAAGTAATTAACACGGTTGGAATAACTTTTTCGATAAATTAATACCCAGGAGTGTGTTAATTCTTCTTATGTTTTCTTCTCCCCCACTCCCTTACTCACCTACTCCCCTACTCAAGAAACTGTAGCAAACATTTATCAAACTGGTATTATCAGTTATCAGTTAAATCTTTTTTCAGCGTTGCTGAATAAAAGTATGATTTGACAGGAGTAGGGGCGATTCGCGAATCGCTCCTATTAGAAAGGAACTTTTTCCCTGCCAGGAACGAGTGGAAATAGGTCTTATTTACACATTATAAATTTAGGAATTTCATACCTAAAATCACCAACTCCCTTTTTTCTAATTTTATCAAAATAATAAAGTAATAATTTAACTTCTGAATTCTGAATTCTAAATTCATTGTTGCTGAATAAAAGTATGATTTGACAGGAGTAGGGGCGATTCGCGTTTCGGCTGTCGCCGACATGAATGCGCAGCATGACCTAGGAAATCGCCCCTACTAGAAAGGAACTTTTTCCCCGCCAGGAACGAGTGGAAATAGGTCTTATTTACACATTATAAATTTAGGAATTTCATACCTAAAATCACCAACTCCCTTTTTTCTAATTTTATCAAAATAATAAGAGACTGAATGTATCAGGAAATATAAAAAGGAGATAGGGAACACTTAACTGGGAACAGGGAAAAGGGAATAGGTATGGAGGGAATAGGTATGGAGGGAGAAAGAAATCAAGACAACTATGTGTCAGTTAAAAATCTAGGAATATATGTACCTTTCCACCTCTGGCATCTACCAAATTTTAATCTCTTGAAGTACTACTGCTTTTAGATTTTAGTCACTACGCATCTCTCTTAATACTTAACTTTACAAACAGTCTCTAAAGTAATAATTTAACTTCAGAATTCTGAATTCTAAATTCATTGTTAAGGAACTTTTTCCTCGCCAGGAACGAGTGAAAATAGGTCTGATTTACACATTATAAATTTAGGAATTTCATACTTAAAATCACCAACTCCCTTTTTTCTAATTTTATCAAAATAATAAAGTAATAATTTAACTTCTGACTTCTGAATTCTAAATTATAAATTCATTATAAATTGCCCAAATTGCCATTGCTCTTAAATAATGACTAGCTCGAAAAGTACCATCTGCTGTAATAGCTTCTGGGGTGCGAAATTGTAAACCATTTTCGTAAATTTGTTGCACCACTGCTTCAGTTATTTCCAAAGCTTCTTTTTTCATCCCAACTTGCACCATAAAAGCTGCTAAACCAAAATTAATTCCTGTCCAAACTTCCAAAGGATGAGTAGCATTAGGATTCTCTGGAGAACCATCAGATAATACTCCATTAACTGCACCAAACTTGCCATTATGAAAATTTTTAAAACAAGAATTATAGACAGTTTTCAAAGCAGATAAAGCACATTCAACAGGTACAATATCCGGTAAATTTAATAACCTAGCATAAAATTGACCGCATAATTGGTCAGCCATTACTACTTCCGAATTACTCTCACTATCCAAACGATAATATTCTCCATTCCATAGTTTTTCTTGATAAATAGGTAATCCTTTTTCTAACCAATTTTGATACACAGAAATTTGATTATTAATTGCATCTACAGAATTTTTATCAACCTCAGAATGGAAACCTTCAGGTGGATAATAAGGAATTTCTCTAGGATGCTCAATTAAAATTTTCCCGATGGCGATCGCTGCCTCCAATGCAGCTAACCATAACCCCCCACAATAAGCACTCACACCCCGCAACTGCCAATCATCAAAAGTTTGGTCGGGCGCTCCCTCATTTTCGGGAATGCCATCATTATCCTTATCAAAATCCTTGAGATATGCTAGCGTTTCCCCAATAGCAGACCAACATTCCCACAGAAACTCGTAATCATCTGCACCAGTCAACAAAAAATCTCGATACACTTGCAACACAAAATCACTAGATAAATCCTTCCATTGATTACAATCTTGATAACTGGTATAATTCGTCTTTTCCCAAGGATGCTCATTTGGTGCTCCCAAGTCATGGGGAGTTGCTCCGGCAATTTTTCTCACCGCCGATGCTTGATTATAACCAATAATTCTTGGTGTATCATCCGCCGTCGAAATTGCCCGCCCAAACGCCAGCAACACCGACTTTTCCAAATCCGGCCACAACATTAACAACCCAAAAGAACCATATAACCTGACATCCAAACTCTCATACCAACGGTAATCTAGACATTCCAGCACAGCAAACTGACCTTTTGGATCGTTTCGATCGGCAGCACTCCAAATAGTTCCTCCACTCGTGAGATAATAAAGTTCATTAAACAAAGCCATCTTAAACCAATTAGGCAAATCTTCCCTTTCTAGAATCGGATTTTGCCAAGCTTCAATATTCTCTCGCCAGGTTTGATAATGCTTCATAGCAGTACGAATCATCGACCAGGCATTTTTACCATTGCGACCATAAAAATCTGTATAACGGCGGTAATATGAAACTCCAGCGCCAAACTCAGTCACAGGCAAATCCCAAGCCAAGAAGAAAGGGATTTTCCGCGTTCTCCCCGGTCTGATAGTGAAACGAACTGATATCCCTATTCCTATTTGCTCTCCTTCTTGTGCAGGTAGTTCATTTTGTTCATCTATCAGGGTGCCATCTATTGCGAAATAGCGCCAAATTTCTTCCCCACTGCCAACGGGATTCCAGCGTGTGTTATAGTTAACCTCAACACCAGCATTGGTAAAAGTACCGATCGCCATTTGCCCTTCTCCTTCTGCGGGTTCGTCGGCGATACTTAATTTGGTCATTGTGCAACCAATACGGTGAAAATCTTCTACTAATAGGTTAAAGTTGTCTGTACTCTCGCACCACCGTGGTTTGTATTCATAAACTGGACTGCCATCATCTCGCACTTGCACTTCTGGTGTTTTCACAGAATTCGTAAACCAACCAATAGTATTTTGCCAAGTTAGCATTATACTTAGTGTAATTGGTTCATCTGTGGGATTGTGAGCAATCCATTCAAATATAGCGATGGGGTAACTGGTTTCTTGATAGTTACCTGCCCAAATTGGGGAAAATTGTTCGCAACTTAATTGTGCAGTAAATACATTTTCATAGACAAACCAACTCCGGGGATAAAGAGCATGATAAGTGCCAGTATGTAGTCCTGCTTTTTCCTTGGGATACCATTGCCAAGAGGAGAGACTGCCATCTGTGGGCGGTTTGGTAGATAAAGCATAAGCTTGTTTTTGGCCTTTTGTTTCTTCAAAAACGCTAAATTGACAGGCAGGCAGATTTTGATAAATGTGTTCGCCACCGTCGAGATGCCAGAGATTAAAATCGCCCCGTGGGGAACGACCGATGGCACCTGCGCCAAAACCTCCGAGAGGCATTCCATGCCAGGGGCCATCATCAAGATTACTGCTATAGCGGACTGTGTAAGGTTTGTCCCAATCAAGACCAATGGGACGATTCCAGGTATAAGGGAAAATGTTAGAGGTAGGATTTTGTTTATTCATACCCTATATTTTATTCAGTCAAAAGTTAAAAGTCAAAAGTCAAAAGTATTGGAGCTATTTTAATTAAGTCAAAAGTCAAAAGTAGTATTAAAGCGAATCGTTTTCCCTATTATTCTGTGGAGTGGTGGGGCGCCCGCCCCGAACACAAGCGCGTGAAATAGGAGCCAGGTTCAGCCAAAAGCATTGACATCAGAGCAATACAGTTAAATAAACCCGCCTCTACACACTTGCTTTCCCAAGCCAAATCAATAATTTGGGCTAAAGCCCAACTACGAGCGAGCGTAATTGTTTGTAGTTGGGCTTCAGCCCCCTCGCCCACCCCGGACAGTAAGGACAGGAGAAATCCTTGGTTTTCCTACTAGCGATCGCTCAAAAGACAGCAGCAGCTTTTCATGCTTATCGACTATCGACTCCTGACTCCTCCTAAATTCCTGAATTCTCTCCTCTTCCCTCCTGACTCCTGACTCCTGACTCCTGACTCCTCCACTGCAGCACAAAATTCCCGTAATGTTGCTAGATAGCGATCGCTATCTACTTCTGCCAGGTCATTATGTCCAGCATTTGGTATCAACAGCAGTTTTTTCGGTTCGGGTGCAGCAGCAAATAATTTTTGACTCATGGTTACAGGTATAGTTCGATCGTTCACACCATGAATAAATAAGACTGGCATTTGCAATGATTTCACTTTATTAATAAAATCAAATTTTTGAGTAACCAGCAACTTAAGAGGAAATATCTGGATTTTACGTCTGTATTTAGCCATGTCTTTAATACAAGTAAAGCAACCTTCCGCTATTAATCCTGCTGCTTTTGGTTGTTGTAAGCAGAGATTAACAGCGATCGCTCCTCCGAGAGAATATCCATAAATAAAAATTTCTTCTGGTGAAAAGCTTTTTTCTTGAGTTAAATAATTCCAAGCTATTGCAGCATCTTCATAAACTGTGGCTTCTGTGGGAAACCTCCCTTGACTATTACCGTAGCCCCGATAATCAATCATAAATACCGAAAATCCTAACTGATATAGTTTCGCTACCCGATCGAGATTGTAACTTTTTTCCTGAGCGGCCATGTTTCCAGTGGCACCATGTAGGAAGAAAACCACTCTTGCGTTGGGTTTAGTTTGCGGAATCCACCAACCAGATATTTTTTCTGTCTGGTTGCGAGAAGTTGCAACTGATAACCAAACTTCTTCATAAGGAAGGTTAAAAGCAGCAGGAGTAGCTAATACCAATGATTTAGGTTCAAATATTAATCTGTTTTGCAATAATCTTAGTAACATAAAACCAGAGATATAAATAGTTGCTAAACCTATTAATAGGAATGTTAAGGAAGTCTGAAAAATAGTCATTATTAAAAGTTGATTTTTGATCTACAACAAAGTGGTATATATCTAGCTCTATTCGTGAGAATTAAGATTAATACCGAATATTTATTATGTGATTACCCGGTTGCCACAAAAAAAACCTTGGTTTCTGGATTTGAGTCCGTAGGTTTTGTGATTATTTTTGTCACTTTATCATTATAATTTTCCTCTGTTTGCATATAGATAACAATACTCAACTATGACACTATTTTTAATGTCATATAGCAATTATCAAATTTACAGGACTTACGCAAGATAACGCATTTATGTCATTGCGAGCGACAGCGTTTGCGGAGCAGTCCGTTAGGATAGCAATCTCAAACGTTGATATTTCATTCCTTATGGGTAAGTCCTGATTTATAAGATAGACAAGTTGTGAATTTTAGGGAACATGGCATTGGGAAGAGAAAAAAATACTTTACCTGATTATAGTGATAAATTTTTGCTACAAATAAATTTTAGGTTTTAGGTGGCGCGGTAATAAGTAAATCTTCATGTTGCCAGCATCAGAAATTACAGCAGTTTTGGAGTTAATGAGGTACAAAGTTTTATGACTTTAGGGAATAGAGAATGGGGAATAGAAATTAGTATTAAACTGTACCTCACCATCCTCACAATTGCTGTAAGTTTCTATTAATACTAGCTCGTTATTTGTAACATTATTTTTTTATGAATGGTATAAATACTTGCTTTGTCTTAAGATTATGATTAGATATTACTGTCAATAATTAAATAGACAGTTGAAATAGTTATAGAGTTAATTTTCTCAACTTTTTGATTTAACAGAATTTGAGCTAACAGTTTTTCTCATCACCTAAGTTAAAGTGGAATATTAAGTACCTGTGCACAATTAATTTAACCTTTTTAAGGGAGTAGGCAATAGGGAAAAAAATATACTTGTATGTTTGATAAGTTTTGTATGCTTTGTAAGTAAAGCTCAAATAATTTTGCCTACCTACTTAACTTAAGCAACAAATATACAATTAATTTTGCTTGATTACTTATGCAGTAAAAGAAATGTCGTTTTGATTCGCAACTGTATACTTTCTGCAATATCTAATAATTAAGATTTTATTGTTTTCTCTAGTTGCTTGAAAGCACGAATTAAACGAATAAAATATGGTCTGACAATATCTCTATTTAGTTCTTGCAACCTAGTTATTTGTGCTTGTAATTGTTCTATTTCATTTGGCATTGATGTATTGTTTGTTGATTGTAAATTATCTCCTTGATTTTGTTGTAAATCTGTAGCTAATTTTTTTAATAATTGTAGTTCTTCTTCAATATCTGAAAATTTAATATTTATTGCTTCCCAGTCTTCTTTTGTAATTGTATTGTATTCAAAGTTTGATTGATTTTGAGATGATTCAAGAGTTTGTTCAGTAATTGTTTTTGGTAGTGAATCTAATTGCTGAAAAACTGAGTTCATGTCTATTCTTAATTCTTCTACTTCATTATTAGTCTGTTTTTGGATTTTTTCCTCAAATATTTTTCGATTAATTGTATTCAAAAATAATCCCAATGTTATTGGAGTTGCAGCAAACATAAATTGTTTAGAAAACCACGCCAAACCTGAACCAACAACTGAAGCCCCTAAAGCACTATATTCTGCTATTTCTAGCCAATTAAGCTGACTTCGGGGATTATTTAACACTGTTGATGATGTTTCCCTATTTTCCATAAATCTAAATCCCCATGATATGTGTTCAGTTAAATAATAGATACTACAGATTTTTATCTAGACATTTTATCATAATTTCTTATATAAAATTATCCCTTAACAATTATTCATATTCACTCAAAATAGTTGAGTTTAATCAAACAAATAGTAATATAAGTAAAGGGTATTTCCGATGTGATAGGAACAAGCAATACTATCTCAACAACCATAGCCCTATTACATAAACATTCAAAAATAAAATCAACATGGGTTTAAAAATTATTGAAAACTTTGATAGTAGTTTTACTCTGGAACTAGATGCTAAACAGACTTTATTCAGCTTATTAACAAGTGAAAATTTTATCCAACAAATCACCACACAATTACCAGGTAAAAAATTAGAATTTATTGAACTCATGTTTCAGCCAGTTCCTTACAGCACAGAAACACCAAAAGGAATGCCAAAAGAATTTGAAAAGTATCACGAATCTACCGATTATATTATTATCAATGTGCCACCTAATTTCATGTTTAAAGCTAAAATATTTAAACCAAGTCGTCTCTGTGTTATCTATAAAATCACGAGTAATTAATCAATTTTAATTAAACCGGAATTAAGTATCAAAATAATTCAGTCTAAAACCCCGCCTTTTAAGGCGAAATATTTTTGGAGGGTTGCTCAAAATCCCTATGACAAAAACAACTTCTGTACGTCGCCAATCCGACGGCTCCCCTATCTGACTTTGTTAACACTAACCTCCCCTTTCAAGGGAATAAAAAAAAGAAATTTCGGATTTTCGTAGCCTCGAGCTTCAGCTAGAGGTACCGATAACTGATATAGCTAAGAAAGAATCGGTTAGGACATCAACTGATGATGAATCTTAGACTAGGAAATGTTTTTCCAACTGTTCCCTGTTCCCTGTTCCCTGCTATAACTAATAACTGAAATGACTAATACTGAAATACAAATACCAGAATTATCCCAACTAGAATATTTGCCTTATGTTGATTCCGAAGGGAATTTACCATTATCTTTACAAGTAAAAATTGGTGTTTATGGAATTTTTGACCAGGAAAAAGAACTACTATTTGTCGGTTATTCTCGTGATGTGTATCAGAGTCTTAAACAACATTTAGTTCGTCAACCTAATAGTTGCTATTGGCTAAAAGTACAAACTATTGAGCGCCCAAATCGTAGTATATTGGAAGGTATAAAAGCAGCTTGGATTAATGAAAATGGCTCTTTACCTATAGGCAATGGTGGAGCAGAACCAAAGTGGAATCAACCCATAGATGCTAAACAAGAAATGACTGAAGCAGAAAGAGTGCAATATCAAGATCCATTAATTGATGAAGTTGCCAAAGAAAAACTATTAAAAAATATAGCTAGGCGAGTTGAAGCTAATATTTTAGAGGTATTAAAAACTAGAGGTTTACAAGAAAATATTCGTTTTAATCCTAAGCTGAAAACCAGTGGTTTATTAGATTTGAAGTAAGGATTCAGCGGTCATTCTATATATAATAAACGGAGTTTGTAGGAGATAGATTAAGTATGATAGAGCATTTAATACAAACCCGGTTTCTGTTTCTATGTGAAAAAAAATTGTAGGGGTTTGGTCTCCAAACCAAAATATAAATGCTAAGGAAGAATATAGAGGGAAAGAGGGAAATAGCGAAATAGGGAAACAGGGAAACAAGGAAAAATAAATCAAGATAAATAATCATATTTTCTATTCCCTAGTTTTTCCAATTACTACTCCCTAATCTCTATTTTGATATAGGGTTCCTCAAGTTACTAAGGAACAATTGTTTTTCTTATTTTCTACTCCCTACTCCCTATTTATTATGAAAATAGCTACTTGGAATGTAAATTCAATTCGCACTCGTCAACAACAAGTTATAGAATGGTTAGAAGTAAATTCAGTTGACATTCTCTGTTTACAAGAAACTAAGGTTATTGACCAAGATTTTCCGCGATCGCCTTTTGAAGAATTAGGCTATCATATTTATGTTTCTGGTCAGAAATCTTACAATGGTGTGGCAATTTTTAGCCGTTCCCCAATGCAAGATGTTAGTAGTGGGTTTGCTCCTATTTTAGGTGATGATAAAGTTGGAGATTTTGACATACAAAAACGCTTAATTACTGGGGTAATAAATGATGTCCGTATTCTTAATCTTTATGTTCCCAATGGTGCTAGTGTTGGTAGTGAAAAATATGATTACAAACTTGATTGGTTAAAATTGTTGCAAGAATATGTACAAATAGTTCTTGACATATCGCCAAATTTATGTATTTGTGGCGATTTTAATATTGTCCCAGAAGACCGAGATATTCACGACCCAGAAGGTTGTAAAAATTCTGTGGGATTATCGGATGCGGAACGTCAAGCTTTACAAGAAATTCTCAAGTTAGGATTGGTGGATACTTTTCGCCAGTTTACCAGCGAAGGTGGTCATTATAGTTGGTGGGATTATAGAGCAGCAGGTTTTCGCCGTAATCGTGGTTGGCGTATTGACCATCATTATCTTAGTTTACCCCTTTCTCAAAAAGCAACAAGTTGTATAATTGATAAGTCTCCAAGACAGTTACCAAAACCTAGCGACCATGCGCCAGTTATTGTCGAATTTTAAAGGAAGGAAAAAGGAAACTCAAAAGTTAAAAGTTAAAAGTTAAAAGTTAAAAGTTAAAAGTCAAAAGTAAGAATTAAAGAAAGTCAAAAGTTAAAGGTAGTGGAGTGGGCAAATATAGAGCAAAGGAAAGTCAAAATTTAAAAGTTAAAAGTAAGAATTAAAGAAAGTCAAAAGTTAAAGCTAGTAGTAGCGCGTCTAGACTAAAATCGTGGGTAAAATATCTCCCCTTTCCTTGCAGGAGAGGGGTTGGGGGAGAGGTCTTCATTAACTCAAATTTACCCAACATTTTAAAGCTAGACGCCCTAGTAGGGTCGGCAAGTATAGAGGAAAGGAAACTAACCGAACATACTGAATATTAAGGCAATACGCTGTCTTAATCTTTTGGCTAGAGTTTTTGATAACTGATAACTGAAATGACGCTTTTTATCGTAAGCATTCAGGTAGCGCGGTGTCAACTTTTAGCCGTTTCATAAATTATAAATTATGAATATACACCTCTTGGTCAAAGTAAATTTTTTCCCAATACTTTATACTTTTTATTCTGCTTAAATCTTTCAATTGCTTTTTCCTGCTCTCAGAGCAATGAATTAATAGCTGATAGCTAATAGCTAATAGCTAATAGCTGATGGCTGAATGCTTACTTTTTATTTGGTAAATTTTTCGATTGAACTATTAATAGCTAACAAAAAGTAATTATGTTTTTAGTAACAGGAGCAACCGGAGGATTAGGTCGCCAAATCATCAGAATTTTGACAGAAAAAGAAATGTCAGTCCGCGCTTTTGTCAGACTAAATTCTACCTATTCTGAATTAGAAAATCGTGGAGCTGAAATCTTCATAGGCGACTTAAAAATAGACAAGGATATTGAAAAAGCTTGTCAAGGAATTGAATATATTATTAGTGCTCATGGTGGTGCGAGTGATGTTCAAGCAATTGACTACCGAGCTAATATTGAACTGATAGATTGTGCAGTGAAAGTTGGTGTTAAACATTTTGTATTTATTTCTGTTTTAGGAGTTAACCGTGGATATGAAGATTCACCTACTTTTAAAGCAAAAAGAGAGGTAGAAAAATATCTCAAAGCGAGTGGATTAAATTATACTATTTTGCAACCTTCTGGTTTTGCTTCTAATCTATTACCACTGGCAGAAAGATTTAGAGATACAGGAATTTATCTACTTATTGGAGACTCAAAAAATCGCACTTCAATAGTTAGTACAGATGATTTGGCAAAAATTTCTGTGGATTCTGTTTCTGTACAAGCTGCTTGTAATCAAATTTTGTCTGTGGGGGGACCAGAAATTATTTCTAGAGTCGAAATTTCTCAGATATTTGGTAGGATTTTTAATCGGGAACCTATAGTTATTAATCCACCTTTATTTGTATTTGATGGATTACGGAATACTCTGGGATTATTTAATCCTGAATTACAAAAAACTTTGGGTACTTTAAGAGTATTATTGGCAAATGAATTTTTCTGCACTTCAGAAGAAATTGAAAATTTGGAGAGAATATTTGATATGAAAATGGAATCTGTAGAAAGTTATATTCGCCGGAAAATGGAAGTGTAATATGATGTCCCGATAATGAGTGATAAAAAAGTTTTTGTTTGTAGTAGGGCTTTAGGCTGAAGCCCTACTACGAGCTTTATTAGAACCGGAAAATGGGAATGTAATATCATATTTGGTTGAACAATTAAAAATCTACAATGTCTCAGAATTGAAATAAGATTTATATACACCTTAAAAAATTACTGAAAAATTCAAAAAATGCAAAAACATACAGATAATCAATATCCAATTAATGACTTACTAAAACAACGTTGGAGTCCTTTAGCTTTTGCTGACAAAATGGTTGCCTCAGAAGTATTACTTTCACTTCTAGAAGCAGCAAGATGGTCTCCTTCTTGTTTCAATGAGCAACCTTGGAGTTTCATAGTTGCTACTAAGGAAAATCCTGCTGAATATGAGCGTCTTTTCAGTTGTATTGTAGAAGGAAATCAACCTTGGGCAAGTCTTGCTCCTGTGTTAATGATATCTGTTGCTAAACTTTCTTTTGACAAAAATAATAAACCCAATAGACACGCTTTTCACGATGTAGGTTTAGCAGTTGCCAGCTTAACTTTTCAAGCAACAGAAATGGGTTTGAGAGTTCATCAAATGGGAGGTTTTGATGTTGATAAAGCACGAGAATTATATAAAATTTCAGCAGAATATGAACCAGTAGCAGCTATAGCTATTGGTTATCCTGGAGACCCCTACATTTTACCAGAATCTTTACAAGGCAGAGAACTTTCTCCGCGCAGTCGTAAACCCATAAGTTCTTTTGTATTTACTGGAGAGTGGGGTCAAACTGCTTCATTTATTACTTTTTAAAAAAGCAAATTGAATATGTTTTAGTCCCGTAGGTTAGCTTGACGTAGGAAACCCAACAACAATAAAGCGCGTATTCGGTTGATCCTCCGGATAAGCTGAGCGAACACTTTGTTCTACCCAACCTACTACCGCGTCTAGATGAAAAATGTGGGTAAGTTTGCTGCTTGGTTAAGACCTCTCCCCCGACCCCTCTCCTGCTCCGATAGGGGAGTTTCTCCCCCTTCCCTGGTAGGGAAGGGGGTTGGGGGTTAGGTTTTTTCAACCCACAATTTTAGTCTAGACGTCCTACTAGGGTCTGAAATTTTCAAATTAGGTAATTTTTAAGAACAGCGTGGAAGTGAATTATATCGTCACGAATTTTCTGAATTGCTTCAAACGCTTTGTTGGGTTTCGTTCCTCAACCCCACTTACGACTCTATAGAACCCATTTGGGATCTTTTCTTAAAAATACAAAGCCTTCAGGAAAGCCGTTTTAAGGAGCCTAACAACTATAAGGATTCAGAAGACCGAAAAATAATGAAAAATGACTGCTAGAATCATAAAACCCAGATGGGCATTCGACTTGTAAGTTGTTAAATAGATACCAAATGGCTTCTATACTAAAGCTTTTTGAGGTTGGTGATCGCGTACATCAGAAATTCCATCGCCTCTTTGTTTAAGGGTTTCTAATCCTAAGCGCATTACTTCCACAGCGACTTGAGAGACTATCTGATGATTTTTAGTAGCTAACTGGAGTAGGGGGTTGTACTATTCTAGTTCTAAAATCAGTGGAGGATATGGATGTTGTGTCATGTCATTCTCTGAAGATAAATGTTTTGAAAAAATTTTCTATTATATCATTATTTTGAGTAAATCCTAAAAAATAAACCGGGTTTATTGCCCTGATTATTCCAGTCAGGAAATTTCAAGGTAATTAATTTTGCCCAGGCAGTTAGGGGAGTTGTCTTTGTTATTTAAGTCTTTTTTCCTATATAAAAAACATAGCCATAAAACTCTTTATATTTATAATACAATTCAGCTTCATGCCGTTGGTTTTCTACAAGTTCTTCAGCATTTTTATTACCTACATATTTTTGCAAAAATTTTTCCTGTGCAGAAACTTGTGGAGCATAAAAATTTTCAGTCCAACAATTTTCAGGCAGCACAAAAGTAGCAATTGGAATATATCCGGCTTTTTGCATTTGTGTCACCTTATTTGAAATAGTATCTATTTCCGGATATTCATTATTCCAAAACTCATCTATTTCCCCAGGTCGTTCTTCAGTCAACCAAGATACTTCTGAAACGGCAAGAAAAGCTCCTTTCTTCAAAAACTTATACCATTCATTTATGCCTCGTTCAAATCCGATATTGTAGATTGCTCCTTCTGACCAGATTAAGTCTAATTCTTGATTCTGAAAAGGAAGATTTTCCATTGAACCAACAATGCCATTTACTCTATTCTGAAGATTCAGTTTCTGACTATTAATATTGAATATATCTATAAAGATAGAAGACAGATCGATGGCTGTAATATTCCCTGACGTATGATTAGCTATTACCATAGTCTGACCACCAGTTCCACAACCTATATCTGCAATTTTTGATTCATTTGTCAGATTATCAATAAAGCTTAAAGCTTTAATAGTTACTTCAGGACTTCCTGGTCCTTGTCGTTCTGTTGTTGAATAATATTCGTAGATTAATTTCAAATCAAACTCATGAATGGATTTATTTTCATCACTCATGTTTTTTCCTTATTATAGTTATAATTAAAGTTTGTAGTAGGGCTTTAGCCCTAAGTTATAGATAGGGCTAAAGCCTTACTACGAACAAAACCTTTATTCCTATATTCTCGATCAGAATATCATTTTTGGATACTTAGTTATAAATCAAATATTTTAGTAGGAAAGTTCCATAGAACTTCCCTAGTATTCCCTAAACTAAACTCTCCCCTCTTTAATATTTATAGAACCGATTTGAGATATATCTCAAGATAGGGAAGGGAGTAGGGGAGTAGGGAGTATTTTTCTATCTTTTTTCCCTATTCTATTTCTGAATCTCCTGACTCCTGACTCCTGACTCCTATACTAAAAGCACATACCTTTGCATAGATACCAAATGGGTTCTATAGTGTTAATTTAATCATTAACATGGAGAGTAATTTTTGTATTTTGCAGTTTCTCCGCTACCCAACGTTCAAACAATTCACCATCTAATTTTTTCCTAATTTCAGGATTATCTAAAGAAGCCCCTTGTAACTGCTCTAATCGAAATATAGTCCAAAATTTATTTGTCTCAAATGGTCCTAAAATGTCTCCAGGATTAGCAGAATTAACTGTATTTCTTAAATCTTCTGGCAAACTAGCTAAAGTAACTGCACCCATAATCCCATTAAAATTTTTATCATTTGTGACTGAATATTCTTTAGCTAAATCTTCAAACTTTCCCCCTTCTGCCACAATTTTTCGATGTAAAGCATCTGCTAATTCTTTATCTTCCACTACAATTCTAGATAAAATCACATAATCCAGACCTGCTTTACGCTCATTAAAATATTCTTCTATTTTTTCTGAAGTAATAGAGTCTCTTAATTGCTTCAGTTTAAAAGAATTTGCTATTTGTGCTTCCAAAGCATTATAACTAATTCTATTTTGTTGTAACCATTCTTGAAATTTTTGTTGGTCTTCCAGCTTTCTTTGCAATCTAAAATCAATTATTGCCTGTTGAATAACTGCTGGATTTACATTCATATCTTCCCTAGATTGCAATTCTTTTTCTATCACATATTGACGGACAATTTCTGTGACAAAAGATTGTAACTTCCCAGAAGCTTGCAAATATTTTAAACCTTGCCCCCATGATAATTGTTCTTCACCTATTGTTAATAGTGGTTTAGATTCCATTGGTAAAATTCCGCCCTTTACTAATATCTTTACAAATAAATTTTAGTCTATGTTAATCCATAAGACCTAAAAAGGGAAAAAAAGAAATAATATTTCCTTATATTCAATCCTCTCGGTTTTCCTTGAGGTAATTATCCATTATCCATTATCCATTATTAGACCTCTCCGGAAAAGAGGGAACACTTAACACTTAACAGGGAACACTTAACCCACCCCTAACCCCTCCCAGGAGGGGAGTAATTGATAATTTATGGATAATAATTGATTCTATTTTTAATTTTCACGCCTATGTCTAATGAATATAGCCTAGTCCGCAGCGACTGGAACGGAGTGGAAGGAAGCAATCTCAGGAGTGGCGCGAGATTGCTTCCTATCGTCGCAATGACCACTTTTCAACCAGATTCTATATGAGGGGAAATAATTAGAAACTCAAATTTAGAAACTCAGACTATAGAGTTTATTTGAGGTAAAGTAACTAGCTAGGAAAACAAACCTAAGATTTAGGAAACAAAAAGGCTAATACCTATTGGCTGATTACTAATTACTATATAATACCAAACTATTGCTAATAAAATTGCAGCGATTGCCCCGATTAAAGTATTGATAATATTTACTACTTCATTTGTTAACCATTCAAACTGAGACTGCATTGTTGCCCCAATTACACTTTCTAAATTAGTAGCAATAAACGCTGAAATAACACAAAAAGCTATTCCTGTCAAATCAATTAAACCTACAGTCCAACCCAGGAAGGCGATCGCCACGGAAGCGCCAATACCTGCTAAAGTTCCTTCTAAACTTACAGCACCCTCAGTTCCCCGTGGCACTGGTTGTAGAGTTGTAATTAAAAAAGTCCGCTTGCCATAAGCTTTCCCTACCTCACTAGCACAAGTATCAGAAAGTTTGGTACTAAAACTAGCTACATAACCCAACATTAGTAAAAATGGTAAATTTTCTATGGGAGGATGATTCGGGTATAACAGACCAATTACCAAAACACCCACAGCACAGATAGCAGCAGTCAAAGCCGAACCCCAAACATTTTCTGGCCCTCTTGCCCCCTCCCGCTTTTCTGCAATTCCAGCAGCTTGCTTTTCGGCCATTCCGATGCGAGTCACCCCGGAACCCACCAAAAAATAAAACACTACTACTGCATATCCAGGCAAACCCAAACTACCCCAAATTAAGACTCCCAGTATCCAAGCATGAACTATTCCCGCTGGAGTTAATAATTTTTTTGGGGAAAAATAAACTAGACTAAGTAAGATAGTATTTAAAATTATAGCTACTAACCAGGGATTCACAGAATAAATATTAGATAACATCGTATCTATCCACCGAAAACATCTGCTGTAATTTTAACTCGAAGGAAGAAGGAAGAGGATGAAAAAAGACTAAGAGTATATCTGAAGTCAAAAGTAGGGGCGAACGGCTATTTGCCCGTACATTCTTACTGTGACTAAGTTTGAGAAGCGCGAGAATGTTGTAATAGTAATAGCGAATGCTATAAAACATCTCCTACTTCTTGAATCAACCAAAATTTCCAACTGAATACTTCTTAACCCTTCCTCTTAATATATTCTCAAATTTTTTTTCAGTACAAAATAACATTTATACATTACAAGGAAATAACCATGAATCAAGTTCTTTTTCACTTAGCTTTTCCCGTCAATGATATTGCTCAAACAAAAGATTTTTATGCCAATGGTTTAGGTTGTGAAGTTGGGCGAGAATCTCCAAATTCAGTAATTTTAAATCTTTATGGTAATCAAATTGTTGCTCATGCTGCCAAAGAAACTTTAGAGCCACAAAAAGGAATTTATCCCAGACATTTTGGTTTAGTTTTTACTCAAGAAAGTGATTGGGAAGCTTTGTTAGAACGTGCTGAAAAAAATCAATTAAAATTCTATCAGCAACCCAGACGAAGATTTACAAATTCTCCTTTAGAACATCGCACTTTTTTCCTGGAAGACCCGTTCCATAATTTGCTAGAGTTCAAATATTATTGTCATCAAGAAGCAATTTTTGGCTGTAACGATCGTCAAGAAGTTGGCGATGCTGTAGCAGTTTAAATTAGTTTGGTTTTAAACAATTAATAATTAGGGTTTGCTGAATAAGTATTATAGGTAAGGGTAGGAGTCAGGAGTCAGGAGTCACGAGAAATAGAAATTACAGAGGATGTAGTTGGAAGAATTGCCCCTTAATTTTTTTGCCCTTGTCTGCTAAAAATCCTTACATTCTGAGCGATGGGAAGTAAAAAGCTTGTACTTTTTTCGCATAAAAAAGGCTAAAGTCTTTATATGTAAATTTATATGTAAATGCTTTTGGATTTAATCAGCAAGCCCTAATTAATAGTTACCTCTCCTCAAAATGGATAGGATTGATTAGAAGATTCTTTTTCTTTTTTACCCTTAACAGCAGAGGTTTTAAACCTGAATTGTTCAATGATTAATTACAGCAGATTAGGTGATTAATTTGGTACAACTGACAGGGTAAATTTTTTTGCTTGTTCCCTATCTTCATACCTATCTTCCCTACCCTGTAATACCATTTCTCAAAAACTTTTCTAAATTTTGTTGAGCTGGGGACTAGGGGAGTAGGGGCGTTGGATGCAAAGTCCGTACAGATAAGTAAAAATATGAATAATTAATACGCTCCTTACTAATAATTATCAAAAAAGTTATTCGGCCTGTATTAATTACTTAATAATTGAAGTGTTGTCTAAGTACAGCATTACTTTGGGTAATTTGTATCAGGACTTTGCATTCAATTTTCCTACTATTTCCTACTTCCTAAAACCATCAATATAAGTACCTCATAACTTTGGAAAATACTGTATTTGTTGAATTCACAGCCCAATTCATAAATCAAGTTAAATTAGTACAAAAATAGTAATTACTGAATCAAAACAACTGGATATTAATTCTGTTCCAAACCATACTCAACTACCAGAATCAGACTGTACATTTGTGAAAAACTTTCAGGAACATCATTAAAGTATTTTATTAACTGATTCTATCAAACCTACTCTAGATAAAATTCATCCTGACAGACAATATCCAATAAGTCAAGACTGTGGAATTTATTGGCGATTAACTGATCCTCCTCTGAGAGGAGCAAAAGCACCAGATTGGTTTTATGTTCCCTATATTTCCGCTATTTTAAATGGAGAAATACGACGCTCTTATGTACTTTGGCAAGAATATATTGCTCCTCTCATTGTCTGAGAATTTGTTTATGGAAATGGTTCAAAAGAAAGAGACAAAAGCCTACCAGGAATATCGGATTTTCAAGATGATAGAAAACCTGGTAAGTTTTGGGTTTATCAAAGAGGGATTATAATTCCGTTTTAGGCTATTTATGAATGAAGTTAAAAAAGCTGGTGTAGAATTATATTAGTTTAAGTTTCTAATGATTATGAATTGGTAAAGTCTAATGAACAGAATCATTTTCCCATTCCGCAGTTAGGTATTGAGTTAGGTATTTGCCAGGGAAATTATCATAATACGGAGCTACCTTGGTTACCTTGGTGGGATAATCAGGGCAATTTATTATTAACTGGTGCAGAACCTGCTGAAATATTAACTGAAAAGTTACGTCAAATAGGAATAAATTCATACCAAGAATAACCAGGTCTGTTTCATTCTCCATAACTACCTGGGTGTGGGGAGTTTAGGAAGTGTGGGGAGAAACTACAACCAGAGGGTTTCAATTAACTGTTTGGGAGTTCGATTTTCCCGTATAGCACTTGAAGCAAAGATTAGGACATTTATAAATGCTCAAACAAGCGTCAGGGATTACTTCTGACTTCTAACTTCTGACTTGTGACTTCTGATTTCTGATTTTAATTCCTCAACAATTACTTTCAAAACTTTTTCATCTGATACCATCCAAGCATGAAGTAAAACATCTATTTTGATGTCTCGACCTACTGGTACTTGAGAACTTGTGGCAGGTAAAATCATGGCATCATAAGGAGTCCAAATAGAGGTAAAATTTATTTGTTCTAATAAATCAATATCTTGGTTTAAATTTTCGAGAAAATCACTTTTCGGACGCATCTGCTTGGGTGCTGCTAAATTTAAAGCGTAACCTGTTAATGTGCCATTATGAGGAGAAGAAATAGTAATAAAACGTTCTACTTTATCAATGCCTCCTAATCTTTGAACGTAGTAACGACTTACTATTCCTCCCATACTAAAACCTATTAAATCAACAGGTTGATTAGGTGGAAATGTTTGATCTACATAATCCGCTACTTGTTCGGCTAGTTTATCTAAACCTAAAATACCATAATTAGGAACTAAGTTCAGAAAATATACTTCCCATCCTAAATTTTTTAGGTATCGAGACATTTTATCGAATATTCTTATGCTGTCAAAAATTCCGTGGATTAATAATACTGGATTAGGTTTGTTTAAACTTTCCATATTCCTTTTTGAATATTTCTAATTCTATATTTTAGGATGAGGTGATCGCTTTTCTTTCCTTCACTAGGACAGTCTTTTTACTGGTATAAAGTTTTTTGGTGATTATTCTCGAGGATGATGAGATATCTGTAAACAATTACAAATTTTTCTACCTCTGAATTTCCCCAGTCCCTAAATTTACGATCTATATGTATTGATGTATTGTAATAAATATAAAGTTTTATGAAGAAATATAGACAAAGCTTACGCTAGCTCTTAACTTAACAATAGAGCATTAAGATTTAAGCAATACTACAAAAAATCAAAAATCATTGAGGAGATAAACATCATGTTAGCTTTTATCGGAGGATTATTTGCCGGAATTTTTGGTATTTTTCCTTTTGGAAAAAAGTCTGATTATTTATTAGAATTTGACGATGCTAAAGGAAACAGTGCGCCCAAGGAAGAATCAACTCAAGCTAGTGTAGCAGCACCAGTACCAACAAAAACAGAAACTAAACCGGCTAGTTCTGAAACTCCAAAAGAGACAAAAGCTAAACTTTCTGCTGCTAAAAAAGCTGAAAAAATCGCAGCAGCAGAAGCAGCAAAAAAAGAAGCTAAAGCTGCTCAAAAAGCTGAAAAAGTTGAAGCACAACAACCCACTGCTCCTCAAGTAGCAGCACTACAACCTCCAATCACAAATGGTGCAACTTCCCAGAAAGCAGAAGAAGTAGTATTATTTGCTCCTAACTTTTTAATGCCAAAACCCACAGCAAAACGTCGTCGCCCCGGTCCTAGTATGGGTATGTTCCGTGGTATGGCTAAGGATATGAATTTACCAAGATAGTATTAGTAATAAAATTAATTAAGGGGTTAAGAAATTATCTTTTAACTTCCCGCCAGGGAAGTCCCGCGCTCTATTTAAAGGAACCGTCCTATGAGGAAAACCAGCTAACAGTTGAATACCTCCACAAATAAAACGTTCCGCTTCCCTTGACAAGCAGGAAGTATTTTATATTATCTAAGGTTAACACAGGAGTCAGTTTTTCCCTGACTAAAGAATCCCTCGTTGTCACCTAATCGCAACGTTGGGAGTATGTCAAGAATACTAAACTACTGTATAGCTGAAAAGCTGGGTCCCACATTGTTTCTATTTTACGGGATATATCAATCTGAGACTTCAGACGACTTAATAATTGTGTATAATCTTGACTTGTTACTTCTCCAAAAGGAGTAAAGTCAGACCAAGTTGTTACTTTACCTAATTTTTGGTCAATCATATTTACTAAGTCATTCCATTTACTTCTATTAGTAGTTTGTGGTGTTAATAGGGATTGCTCTTGAGTCTGAATCTTAGGAGTAATTCCTTTTTGATATTGATAATTTTGGTCACAAAATCTAATAATGCTACGGCGACTAGAAAGATGTAAATCTAATATATTTGCATAATCTTGAGTCATTTTCTTATGACGAATTTTTTGGGAACGTCGCCGAGGATCATAATCCATTGCATCCATAAAAATAGGTAACAATCCTTCAACTTTTGCTACTACTTCTGACCAGTCAAAATTTAAACTTCCCATTTTATCTTCCTCATTTAAACAAACAATATTTGCCTGGTCAGAAATAGATTGAAAATATTGCACTCTGAAAATATGTATCTTTTCAATATCTGATATTTTTGCCCAAAACACAGGAATACCTGCTTTGAGCATTTCTTCACCATAAACTTTTAATTCTCCAATTGCTCCCAGTCGATAAATTCGCCAACCTCTATTTTGTAATTGCATTCTGGCAGAGTAGGGGTCAATCTTCATAATTCTTGCCAGATTTTTAACTGCTTCCTGTTTATTTTCTTTGCTAACTGGTTCAATAATAAGTAATCCTGGTTCTATATTTTCGGGATTGGATTTGGCAGCAGCAATTTCTTGTTGTTGGCGATTTTTTTCGATATTTTCTATTCTTTGTAAACCTTGGCGTGCTTGTATAACTACTTGTGGGTTTGTTGCATCTTTGAGCAATTTTCTATAAAACTTTTCTGCTGATTCTAGTTTATTTATTTCTTCATACCACCGCCCAATATATAGTTGCACCAACAGATTTTGAGGATTTTCTTTTTGTAGTTTTTTTAGTAATTTTGCTGCCTGTTGATAATTTTTTTGTTCTAGCAGACTAGCAACTTCTTTAATTTCTTTCATATATATATAGTTGTCCTGTAAGCATTCAGCCGTCAGCTATCAGTTATGAACTATGAACTATGAACTATGAGTTATGAGTTATGAGTTATTAATTCATTATCTCGTTTATGAGGAATTAGTCTCCAAGAAAAATTCAAAGTTATGTTTGCGCAGCATTCCGTTTGGGTAGCATTCCGAAGGAAAGGAAATGAAATTAGTCATTAGCTAACCTTAGTAGTTATTACTTTCAATAGCTGATAGTTGAATGCTTACGTTGTCTTATCTAAGTTGCCAGAAAATATAAATTATGAAATATCCTCTCTCCCAATAACAGTTTAGCTTTCTCACTTCTAACTTCTTGCTTCTTCCTCCTTCTTTCCCTTACCACAAAACAGTCAATCTATCAACCTACCCCAAGCTGAACAGAGAAAAATTAGTCTTTCATCTTCAAAGAAATTGAAGCGATCGCCTCTCGAAACAACAGTATAATCAGTATTTTCAGCCTCAAAATTCAATTAAGCAATAACAAACCTTTTGATTATAATATTTTTTAGATTATCACAGAACTGAACCAAAGAGCTGAAAATATTGAAACCTCGTCAGGAAAATCAGACAAAATTTATCCTGATTTATCATCAATCCCTGACAAAATTTAAAATTTTTAAACTAAAACCACAAACCTATAACTCAAACTTAGAACAAAACCTGCTTTTGAAATCTAGGAATTTTTCAAGTCCCTTTTCACCCTTCTCCTTCCTATTGCCTCCTACCAAAAATCATCTTAACCAAAAACATTCTCATTCTATTCAGCACCCAAAAAGCCGCGCCGAAGCCAAAAAAGAGGTTGCATCCTCAAACTAACTCTGATATAATAATGTTAGTGGGCTTAACTCGCCTATATACCTGACTATTTATTCAACAAAAAAATATTAAGGGGAAGTTTCAAATTCAATAGGAAATTTATATTGCACAACTACCTATCACCATTGCTATATACTTTTTATCTCTCCAATACAGCAGCAACTAAAGATAACGCAACTAAAGGAGCTGTAACCGCTCTTAGGATACGCTTACCAAGAGAAACAGCTTGAAAACCAGTAGCGATCGCTGCTTCTATTTCCCCATTAGTCCAACCTCCTTCCGGACCTGTAGCAATTACAATTGATTCCAGTTTTTGATTATCCAACAAACTCTCCAGTAAAAGAGGATAACTATTACGAGCAACACATATATACTTATGATAATTAGTACACAAATTTTCGTTCTCAAATAAAGATAAAGCAACAGAATATTCTCTAACTTCTCTAATTTTAGGAACCACTTGACGCTCTGATTGTTCTGCAGCTTCACTGGCAATTTTCTGCCACCTTTTTAACTTTTGGGGACTAGGTTTAAGCAAAGTTCTAGAACTAATAACTGGCAAAATATGAGTTACTCCTAATTCAGTACTTTGTCGAACAACTTCATCAAAATTATTTCCTTTAGGTAAAGCAGAAATTAGAGTTAGTTCTATTGGTAACTCATTTTGAATCGAAATTTCTTGTTCTAAAACAGCACCTAACTCAGCTTTTCCAGAAATATCTAGTGTAAGTTTAGCTAACCACCATTTACCCTCACCATCCATTAAAATAAACTTGTCTCCTACCCCCAGTCGTAACACTCGCCCTAAATAATGCTGTTGTTCAAAAGTTAGAAAAACCTTCTGTTTATCAATTTGGTGGCGAGCGATCGCTAATCTTTGCAAATCAGCCATTCTTGAAAAAAATTAATAGTTAAAATCTGCCCCACTTTCCAGTATTCATCTGATGTAGTAGCGTGTCTAGCTTTAAAATGTGGGTAAATTTGAGTTAATGAAAACCTCCCCCCCAACCCCTCTCCTGCAAGGAGAGGGGGAAGTTTTACACACAATTTTAGTCTAGACGAGCTAGTAGATATAGTAAAAAACTGCGGAAGCGTGGGAGAGTTTTTTTGTCATTATTAACATTAAATCAGAATAAAACCTAGCATTTTATAAATAAACGGAAATAGCAACAAAGCTATTTCCATTTATTTTTTTGCCTTTAAAGTATTTTACGGCTGATGTTTAGTTTGATAATGCTCTTTCGTCGTCCTGAAGTTGCTTTTTATGATAATTAACAAAGCTAATTTTCATCAACTACAAGGTGTCTATTTTTCCAATTAATTCACTTTCAGTTATTAGCTCCTTATAATAGCAAAACATTTCTACAGGAATTTATCCCATAGACCTATTTTCTTTATCCTGTAGGAAGCTAAAAATGTCATAATTCAGCCTTTTTTTTGCGCATTACAAAAACACATTTGCTATAGATAGCAGAAATCTTGAGATGTACTTTGACCAATACTTGAGAATTTTACTTTAGTCTTTTAATACTGTCATAGGATTTCATTTTATCCGAAGCTAATGGCTGATAGATGACCGCTGAATGGTTACCTAAAAATTAGTTTCATCAGTAGTAGTTAAACTTTCATTTTTCCTGATTTTTTCCAGGTATTCTGCAATTGCTTCAGTTGCTAATTGAACTACTGGTTTACCCTGACGCTTAGACTCCTCTTTTAACTTGGTATAAATTTCATCCCTCACACTAACCCGATGTCGCATTTTGCTAGTATCTTTAGGTTGCTCCGGAGGTGCTACAGGTTGACCTACTGGTTGACCAATAGTGTTAGGTGTTGTAGGTGCTACAGGTTGACTTACTGGT